>RDYZ01000338.1 GCA_004293855.1 Oscillatoriales cyanobacterium
ATGTGGGTGATGTGGGTGATGATTCCACCACGGCTGATGCGTGCATATCTCGATCGCCCTAGGAGGCCACCGCCAACCCCTCGATCGCCTCATCCAAAATCGCGCACCCCTCCGCTACGGACTCTAGCCGACTGAGCCGATCGCGCAACCCATTCGCCCCCGCAAAGCCCTTGCAATACCAGGCCATATGTTTGCGGGACTGGTGGACTCCCTTTTCACCCTTATAGTCTGCGAGGGCGATCAGATGCTCCCGCGCACAGCGCAACCGCTCGATCGGTGTCGCCTCCGGTAGACACTCTCCCGTCTTCAAGTAGTGGTCAATCTCCCCCACCAAGAACGGATAGCCCAGGGTCCCGCGTGAGCACATCACCCCCGCCGCACCCGTCTGTGCCAAACACCGCACCGCCGCCGCCACAGAGTCAATATCCCCATTGGCGATCACCGGCACTTCTACCACCTCCACCACCCGCCGAATCCAGTCCCAATCCGCTGCGCCGGTGTAGCCCTGAAGCCGGGTTCGCCCATGAATTGTCAGCATTTGCGCCCCGGCGGCCACCAGTCGCCGTGCAAAATCTAAGATGGTGATTTCAGTGTGGGACCAGCCGATCCGTGTCTTCACCGTTACCGGCACATCCACCGCCCGAACCACCGCCTCGACGATCGCCACCGCCACCTCCGGTTCACGCAACAGCGACGACCCACCGCCCTTGCGGGTAATCTTATTCACCGGACAGCCCATATTCAGATCGATCGTCTGTGCCCCTTGATCCACCGCAATCCGTGCCGCCTCTCCCAGAAAATCAGGCCGACAGTCAAAGAGTTGAATGCTAATGGGTCGCTCGTCGGGATCGATATCCATAATCGTCGGGATCGTCTTCAGGTGGCGCAGGCTCGACGCTTGTACCATCTCGGTGTACATCATCGAGTCCGGGGCATAGCGACGCACCAAACGGCGGAAGACCAGGTCGGTGACGCCCGAGAGGGGGGATTGCAGCACACGACTGGCGACCTGGAGCGAACCGATCGCCAGCGGGGTCGCAAGGCGATCGGGTAACGATGGACGATCAAGGACGGAGGGCGGGCAGGACATGACAATCGGGTGAGATGGGCACGCCTGCGAGTATAACGCCCGTCGTGCCCCAGGCTAGCAAACCCGCTGAGTCTCGAGTTTGCCCGGAATCTCTAGCTCAACCCCTCAAAGTCTGGAGCCGTTGCCCGAACGGCTTTACTCAGATCCGGTGTGAGTTCCAGCGTGTATTTAAAGGGAGCCGGTGCTTTTTTCGTTTCGTTATAGATTAAAGCTTTGCGATCGATGCCCCGTGGTGCAAACCGTGTTTCCGCGTCCACAACCACATTGCCCCCTTTAATCGAGAGAGCTTTCAAGCTACAAGCATTCGACTTACCGCTGGATAACACCGCCGAGATATAGGTCGCGACCTGCGGATCACCCGTTGCCAGGTCAATATGCACCAGGACGATAATCGCAGGGCCACCTCCTTGTCCGTAGCTTGGGAGCCAACCCTTTTTCGCAAAACGACGAAAGTCCTGATCCGGCGTTCCCTGGGAACCCGTACAGGTAAATGTGGCGTAGAGGCGTTGGTTTTGGATATCCCAAACCAAACCGGTGCCTTTGCTATCGTCGCCGGTGTTTTCGTAGTCTTGACGACACCACAGTTGTTGACCGGCTTTGAAGCAGACGAGACAGGGGTTTTGATTGAGGCTCGAAACTTGGTTGTAGCCAATGTAGAGCGTGCAGTCCCCTGCGGTAATACAGGGGTTAGCGATCGCTTTCACAGCCGCTTCGTTGGTCAGGTCTACACCACTGAAGGAGCGAGGATGAGAATTCACCGCCGAGATAAATTGAGGGTTCGCTGTCATCGTCGGTTCCGAGGTCGAGCTTGTCATGGCAGGCACAAGAGAGGGGAAGGAAAAGCATAATTTCGCGATCGCCTCATCCGAACGATCCGAACGATCCGAGTGAAGCAGCTCACGATTCCTGCCATCCTAGTACGTAAAATTACGTAGAGTCTAGATCTTTACGATTTTGCAGGATTACGGTATTCACACCCCACGTACTCGCCCGATCACGGAAAAAAATTAAAGAGTTCGTAAAGCAACCCAATCAGGACGGATGCGATCCCTGAGGATAGGTACATCAAGATACGGCGAGATCTGGACGATCGCGTTCATTTCGTCCGATTTGCATTGCTTTGCGAGACTAGTGTCCCCATGACTGCCACGATCACCGCCATGCTCTATACCGATCTTGCTCGTGATATTGCGATGCATATCCGCCATGCCCTGGTCGATCGCCAGGTGTGGGAAACTCCTGCGATCGACTCACGTTATGATGCTGAGGATCTCAAATCACGGCACAAAATCGATGATGTCGCCATTAACGTGATTCTGAATCTGGTCGCAGAGATTCCCTGTCATGTCTACATTGAATCCTGGCCGGTGCGCTACCATCCCGAGGCTCGGTTTTCTCTCTTTATCGATCCGATCGATGGGTCGATCAACTGGGATCGCGGGATTGGTGATCCCTGTGTGGCGCTGGCGATTGCGGACACCGTTGAATCGGTTTGTTTGGGAGATCTGACCTATGCCTACGTGTTTGGGTTGCGATCGGGCGATGCCTATGAAACCCGCGATGGTCATGCCTATTACCGATCGGGGCTGACTCGACTCGAACGCCCGATCAAAACCTCGTCGGTCCAGGATCTAGATCACGCTATGGGCTACATCAAAATCGGCTACGGTGGTATTACCCAACAACTCAACCTTTGTCGTTCGCTCCTGACCCAGTGTCGTGATTTGCGCTCGATCGATAACTCGGCGATCGAGCTGTGCGAACTGGCACGCGGCGCGAGTGATCTGATTGTCGATGGGCGATCGCTCTCCGATAGCTTTAACCTCATTGCTTACCCCATCCTCAAACACGCGGGCGGTATTCTCTGTGATCTGACGGGCAATTCCCTGGATTCGGTAGCCATTGTTGAGGGAACAACGGTGGATTACATCGCCTGTGCCAACACGGGATTGCGCGATCGGGTGCTGTCGAGTCTGCACGATCCGAGCGATCGCGCTTGTTAGGATGAGATCCGATTTAGCGGAACCATAGCCCAGCTCGAATTCCCAAAATTCGGGCGTCGCTCGGCCATTCAGCGGTGCAGCAATTTAACCCCAAGCCCAAACGTGATCCCCACGATCTGATCGATCCCGATCGCGTCTCGCCAATCCGATCGCGGTTTTCGACCTCCCGCCCCTGGGGACGCCGACGCTTTGGGCGTTACCTGGGTCTGGTGCTGGGTAGTACGATCGCCAGCGCCCTGGGTCTCCTCAAAACACGAGCAACCCGCCCATCTCGCCGCGCCATCTTGCCGATCGCCATTTCCGACACCGTCCGCAGTCAGGTCAACACTCTGCTCAAGCAGGTGCAACCCAGCTTGCCCGAAACAGAACTGCTCATCCCCACCTACCTGGGTAATCCCCAACGCCGATTTTATGGGCGTGGTTTACCCCAACGTCTTCAGGCTCTCCATCGCTTTGATCTGGGGAGCGGCATCAGTATTGTGGGCGGCACGGC
>RDYZ01000339.1 GCA_004293855.1 Oscillatoriales cyanobacterium
CGTATTCGGCGCTCCCTCGATCTCCAGCAAATTTTTGATGTGGCCGCTGAGGAGGTGCGCCACTATCTCCAGGTCGATCGGGTTGGAATTTTTCGCCTCAACGAAGCGGGTCAAAGCAGTGACGGCCACTTTGTGGCGGAATCGATTACCGAAGGTTGTCCCTCCTTACTGTCGATCGCCATTGATGATCCCTGCTTTAACACACACAAATGCACAATGTACGAGAATACTGCGATCCAGGCGATCGAAGATATTCACGCCGCAGCCCTCGATCCGTGTTATCACCGAATGCTCGATCAGCTTAAGATTCGTGCCAATCTGGTGATTCCCCTCTTGCTCCACAATGGCTGTGTCTGGGGTTTGCTCTGCATTCATAAATGTCATGTACCCCGATCGTGGTCAGCCGCCGATATTGATTTTGCCGAGCAAATCGGCAGTCAGTTGTCGATCGCGGTTCGTCAAGCCAACCTCTTCCAGCAGCTTCAAGGACAGCTCAAAGAGCAAAAGCTCAAAGAAGAAGCACTCCAGCAGCAGCTTTCGGCGATCGAAGCCTCTGTTGATGGCATCGCCATTCTTCAGAACAATGTATTTATCTACATCAATCAGGCCCACGTCCAGCTTTTCGGCTATCGCAACGCTGACGAAATGCTCGGTCAGTCCTGGGAAATTCTGTACTCTGAGGATGAAAAAGCCCGCTTTGAGCGGGATGTATTCCCGATGCTAGCTGCCCACAGCCAGTGGAAAGGCGAGGCCAGCGCACGGCATCTTGACGGCCATCATTTTTACGAAGAACTGTCCTTAACCTTGACCAATAATGGTCTGTTAATCTGTGTGTGTCGGGATATCACCGATCGGAAACGCAGCGAACAGGAACTCCAACGCGCCAACCTCGAACTGGCCCGCGCCACCCGCCACAAGGATGAGTTTCTCGCCAACATGAGCCACGAACTGCGGACGCCGCTCAATGCCATTTTGGGGATGACCGAAGGACTGCAAGAGGGAATGCTTGGGGAACTCACCGATGAACAAAATAACGCCCTACAAATCGTCGAACGGGGCGGTAGACACCTCCTCGATCTGATTAATGACATTCTCGATCTGGCCAAAATTGAAGCGGGACACGTTGAGTTGCTGTACAGCACGGCCTCGCTGGCGGAGTTGTGTCGAGCCAGTACCAGCTTTGTCCGCCAGCAGGCGATGAAAAAGTCGATCGCCCTCAATATTCAAACCCCAGAGCGAGATCTCGATGTCAGTTTGGATGGACGACGCATCCGCCAAGTGCTGATCAACCTGCTCAACAATGCCGTCAAGTTTACGCCTGAAGGCGGGACGATTACCCTCGATGTGGCGGTTGTGGATCAGGATGAAGCCGATCGGCTGAACCAAAGCGCCTGTAAAGATTGTTGCAAAAACCCTGATCAAAGCCCTGATCAAAGTTCTCAAGATCTGGGTCTTTTCGATCACCTGCCCCCGTTACCCGAGCCTCAAGCCAATAACTCGACCGACCCCCCAGCCGATCGACCTTCCCAGTGGTTGCGCTTCCAGGTCACCGACACCGGCATCGGCATTGCGCCCGAAAACCTCGATCGGCTGTTCCGACCCTTTAGCCAAGTGGATAGCGCTCTCAATCGCCATTACAGCGGCACGGGTCTAGGCTTGGCCTTAATCAAACACATCGCAGAATTGCATGGTGGTTCTGTGGGGGTTCGCAGTACGTTTGGGGTGGGTAGTGAGTTTTGGATGCTGATTCCTCTGACTTCGGCAACCCAAGAGACAATGGTGATACTACCCGAGGAGCAGCTACCGACCCAGGCGTTGACCCTACCCGCCGATCGACCTGCACCACTAATTTTGCTCGCGGAGGATAACACGGCCAATATCCTCACCGTATCCAATTACCTCAAGGCGAAGGGCTATCAGCTTATTGTGGCAAGGGATGGACAAGAGGCGATTGATATCACCCGATCGCAAATGGTCGATCTCATTCTGATGGATATTCAGATGCCCACCGTGGATGGACTTGAAGCGATGACACAAATCCGTAAAAATACGGACTACACAAATGTACCGATCGTCGCGCTGACGGCATTGACCATGGGCGGCGATCGGGAGCGATGTTTAAGCGCTGGTGCGAACGACTATCTCTCCAAGCCCGTACAGTTAAAACAACTCGTCCATACCATCCAAACCTTGCTAGACCGCGCCGAGGCAACATCGTGAAAATACCTACCATCTTGGTCGTTGATGACCAGCCCGACAACTTCGACATCATCGAAACCCTACTCGCCGATCACAACTATGAGCTGTACTACGCGGCCAGCGGCCACAATGCCTTTGAGCTGCTCGAAACGCTACAGCCAGATTTGATCTTGCTGGATGTGATGATGCCTGAAATTGACGGGCTTCAGGTCTGTCGGGAGATCAAGGCCAATCCGAAATTCGTCAGCATTCCGATCGTCATGGTGACCGCCCTCAACAGCAAGGAAGACCTGGCCCACTGCCTTAAATCCGGTGCAGACGACTTTATTTCCAAACCCATTAACCGTACGGAACTTCAGGCTCGCGTCCATTCCATGCTGCGCATCAAGCAGCAGTACGACGAAATCCATGATCTGTCCCAAATCCAAGCCGAGACCATCTCCCTGCTCGAAACCAGTCTCAACACCCTCCGTACGAACCTGGTTGCCAGTTTGCCCCACGAACTGAACACCCCCCTCAATGGGATTTTAGGCGGGCTGAATCTCTTGCTCTTCGACCTGGATGATTTACCCGCCGAGGAAATCCGCGAGTTGCTCGAAATTTCCCAAAGTGCAGCCCTCCGCCTCGAAAGTGTCGTGCAGCGAATTTTGCTGTACCTTCAGCTTGAGCTGACGGGTCAGATTCCCCAGCAGCTACGCCAGCACACCAGTCGTCTGAGTTTAGTCATCGAAACCTCGTTGACCAATCATGCCGATCGCGTAAAACGCCAGGACGATGTTAGGCTGTCGATTCGTGCGACAGAAATCCAACTGCCGCCGAGCTACTGCCACGCACTGTTTAATGAGTTGATCGATAATGCCTTTAAGTTCTCCACCCCTGGCACACCGATCCACATCGTCAGCAATCAAGACGGACGCTACTGCGAGATTTCAATTTGTAGTTATGGTCGCATGATGACACCGGAGCAAATCGAGGCGATCGGTGCATTCATGCAGTTCGATCGTAAGCTCTACGAGCAGCAGGGATTGGGCTTGGGGCTCAAAATTGTGCAGAGTATTGTGAAGGCCAGCAATGGCTCATTCTCCATTCAAAGTACGCCCCCCGATCAAACCACAATCCATTTAAAACTCCCCGTCGCCGTCGCCGTTTCTGCTGTGTAACCCTCTAGGCTGGTGACAGTTCTCGAACGGAAATTAACCCTCTCCCTAAATCCTTCTCCCTCACGAGGGCGAGGGACTTTGAACACCTTAGTTTTACCTCTACTCCCCTTCTCCCTTGGAAGGGAGAAGCGATGCACTGAGCGGAGTCGAAGTGGGGCTGGGGGATGAGGGTCAACGACAATGAGGCACGTAAGCCAGTAATCATAAAAAAAGC
>RDYZ01000340.1 GCA_004293855.1 Oscillatoriales cyanobacterium
GTTTATAATGATAGACAAAACCTCGATCGCTAAAAACTATGGGTTTTATCAATCCCAAACTATATTTGGCCTTCACGAAGATATTCTGTTCTAACGAAAGCCGAGAAATTTTGATGAGTTTTTTGAACGCTATGCTTTATGCAGGCGAATCTGCGATCGAAGATTTAGAAATCATCCCTCCTTATTTATCTGCTGAGATTTTTGGAAGTAAAGACACTTATTTAGATGTCAAAGCTAAAATTAATGATGGCAAAACTGTGATTGTCACAATCCAAGTTTTGAACGTGGCAAAATATCGTAAGCGAGTTTTATATAATGCTGCTAAAACTTATGGAATGCAATTAAATCTAAGCGATAGCTATTACAGACTCAGACCAGTAATTGCTTTGAATATCACTGATTTTGAAATGTTTCCCAATCAATTGGAAGTAATTTCGAGATTTGCCTTCAAAGAAACACAAAGACTATTCGATTGTCCCGATAGCGAGATTGAGTTGGTGTTTATCGAACTGCCAAAATTCAAAAAGGAATTGGATCAGTTGACAACGCTGACGGACAAGTGGATTTATTTTGTCAAAAATACCAGTAACCTAGAAACTGTTCCCGATACAATGGTTGCGGTGCCAGAAATTGAAAGAGCTTTTCAGATTGCTAACGACACGAATCTGAGTCAAAAAGACTTAGATGAATTGCAAAAACAAGAGTTTTGGATTCAAGATCAACAAGGGGCGATCGATCTAGCGGCTCAGCAAGCTCTAGAACGAGGCATGGAACGAGGCATGGAACGAGGCATGGAACGAGGCAAGTCAGAATTAATAGTCCGGAATATGAGGAGGCTAATTGGTGAAATTTCTCCAGACATTCAGACGCAGATATGCGAGTTGAATCTTGAGAATTTGGATAATTTAGGAGATGCGATGTTTGATTTTGAAAGTGTTTCAGATTTGGTGACTTGGTTGCAGCAACATTCCCGAAATTTTACGGATGACATTTAATATCTGAGTTTGGTATATTTGGCATATATTTAAGTTATCGACGGTCATCAAACCAGAGGTGTTTTGTGCCAAATTTTATCAATTCTGTTATGAGTTCGATCGCCTTTCTCGACTCTGCCCTCCCCGATATCCAAAATCTTTGCAACGGTATCGCCGCCGGAATAGAAGTAATTATCATCAATGCAGCGCGGGATGGAGTAGCACAAATTACGGAAGTGCTAGGGAGTCGCAGCAATATTAAAAGTATTCATATTATCTCCCACGGTCGATCGGCGAGTTTGCAGTTAGGCGCGATCGATCTAAACTTGACAAATTTAAACTTTTATGATGAAAAATTGCAGCAATGGTCGCGATCGCTGGCAGAGAGTGCAGAGATTTTGCTGTACGGGTGCGAGGTAGCGGCGGGCGATGCGGGCGCTAACTTCGTGCAGCAACTGAGTCAGCTAACAAAGGCAAAAATCGCTGCTTCCAGGGGGCCGATCGGCAATTCAGCTTTAGGCGGAGATTGGCTGCTAGATTATACAACGGGAAGGATTGTTGCTGGAATGGCGATCGACCCAGCCACAATGGCCGCTTACCAATTTGTGTTCGGCTTACAACTTTTGGGACAAGCAGGATTTCCGGCAAATACAACTTTTGGAACACCAACAACTCAGGTAGGTGGACTGTCGGGCCTTACCTACGCGGGAAGCAACACTTACTACGCTATCTCCGACGGCCGCAATATTCCTGGTGGCAGTCCCGGCCCATCTCGCTTTTACACCCTCACTATACCTACTGTGAGTTCCGGTAGCTTGACACCAGTACCAGGACAAGTGAATTTTACAGGGGTGACACAGATTGGCAATCCGCCTCCCTTTGCCGCAGATACATCGGATACAGAGGGCATTGGCTTCATCGGCGGCAATGTCTTCGTCTCTTCTGAAGGCAATTTCTCGACAAATACCCAGCCTTTTATTAATAGTTTCGCCATTGCAACAGGAGTTCAAAATTTCGCGCTGCCTATTGCTTCTCCCAAATACGACGTATCAGCAGATCCTAACAGCGGCATCCGCAACAATCAAGGTTTTGAAAGTCTGACGATTACTCCCAGTCAAAGTTTTCTATTTACAGCAACAGAAAATGCTCTCGAACAAGACAGCCCTGCTTCAGATATAACGGCTGGCGCGCGATCGCGAATTGTCAGATATAACTTAGGTACAAACACCACAAACGGAGAATTTCTTTACAATACCGATCCGCGCAACGGCATTTCAGAAATGCTGGCCGTTGATGATAATACACTGCTGGTTCTCGAACGTTTTCTCGACTTATCGACAACACCGCCGTCAGGGGATTTGAAGCTTTATCAAATTTCTTTAAACGGTGCGACAGATATTCAAAACAATACCGGTTTGATTGCTTCTGGTGTTGCTAGCATTACACCAGTATCGAAAACTCCGATCGCCACTTCTGCTTATTTCCTCAGTACAGGCACTCCGGCACTGGTTGACAATTTTGAAGGGATGACATTTGGGCCTCCTCAAACAGCAACTGGGAAACGAACGCTAATTCTTGTCAGCGACAACAATTTTGCCCTTCCCACCAGATTCGCAGCGTTTGCAGCCAACAACGCACCCGTACTCAACAACAGCGGTTCGCCGGTACTAACAGCAATTAACGAAGATGTACCTTCTGCCAGCAACACTGGCACCTTAGTTTCTGTTTTAATTGCAGGAATAGTTACAGATCCCGACACCGCCGACACTCAAGGAATTGCTGTGACGGCGACAGACAATACTAACGGCAGTTGGCAATATTCTATTGATAGCGGTGCGACTTGGACGGCATTCGGTACACCGTCAACAGCAGCAGCGAGACTGCTAGCAGGCAATGCCAGTATCCGCTTTCTTCCCAATAATGACTACAACGGTAGTGCTAATATCACCTATCAATCGTGGGATGGAACGACGACTAACTCTAGCGGTACTACCCTCACGAATGGGGGGACGGCTGATATTTCAACTGCTAGCAGTATTGGGGGTTTAGCAGCTTTCAGTACGGCCAGCGAGACTGCAACAATTACTGTTAATCCTGTCAACGATGCACCGTCGTTTGTCAAAGGGCCCGATCGCACTGTCAATCACAGTGCTGGCCTGCAAACCTTTCCTGGATGGGCCATAGCCATTTCTCCAGGGCCGGTCAACGAGTCAACACAAACCGTCAACTTTCAAGTCGTGGGAAATGACAATCCCGGTTTGTTTAGCGTACCACCGGCGATCGGCTTTTTCGGACAACTGACTTTTACCCCCGCCACAAGTGGAACTGGCAAGGCTAATATCACTCTCAACCTCAGAGACAACGGCGGTATAGCTAACGGCGGCATCGATACTTCGGCAAACCAGACATTTGTAATTAATATTACCAACAGTCCGCCGATCGCCAATCCCGACACATACAAAGTCGAGCACGATCGCGTGTTGACCGGATTTCCATCCGTTTTATTCAATGACTTCGACCCCGACATTTTCGACACGTTGACTGCTGCTGTTGTCACACAACCGAC
>RDYZ01000341.1 GCA_004293855.1 Oscillatoriales cyanobacterium
TGACGATCGCGCCGGGATTCGACCCCGCCTGAAGACCGATCGGAATATCCAAGGCCAGTAACCCATCCGTACGGATATCGTCGATCGACCAGACAAACCCATCCGCAAATTCGATCTGGCTCGCCGTGGTGGCAATGAACGACCCACCGAGGGCTAATTGGGCAGTTTCCCCCAGAATGATGCCATTGGGATTTAGGAAAAAAAGGCTAGCGGGGTGAGCCGAGCCCAGTTGACCGTTCAGAAGCGACGCCTGATCGCCGGTCACCCGTACCATGATATTTCGCGTATCGGCGGGAATTGCGTCAAGCTGAACTGCGATCGATTCGGGAATTGAAAATTGCTCGAAACTATGAAACAGGTTGGTACCGGAGACGGTTCCGCCTTGGATCGAGATCCGGTTATCCTGTTCCAGTACGATCGAGGGCTGGGGAATGGTGCGATCGGGGACAACCTGCGCGTGAACGGCGATCGGTGTTGTCAGCCCAGCCATGAGCAGAGGGAGGCGACACCACAACCGGAACCATGACGTATGCCTGACGACTACACTCGGTGTTTCACAGTGGGTCATGAATGATCTCGCGGGTTGAAGTTTGAAGGCTGACACAGAAGTTCGACATCGGAACGTAGCGTCACGGTCTGAACGTTCAGACTCAACGTTCAGACACGATGCACCAAGAGAACGTCCGCCCAGAGAATGGGAGCCGTCGAACTTTTCATCCCCTGACTTGGCAGATCCGGCTCAAATCGATCTCACCAGTTCTAGATTATAAACAAAAGCTTAAGTCAAGACGATTTAAGCTTCAGGGTGGTGGTTAAGCTCCTGGAGTAGAAACGCCCATTTATCGACGACTTCCTCGATTTGCTTGCTGGTGGGCTTGCCTGCACCATGTCCCGCTTGAGTTTCAATGCGGATCAGTTGAGGCCGATCGCCGGTGTTGGCGGCTTGGAGGGTGGCGGCGAATTTGAAGCTGTGGGCGGGAACAACGCGATCGTCGCGATCAGCCGTGATGATCAACGTCGCGGGGTAGTCCGTACCGGGTTTGAGGTTATGCAACGGCGAGTAGGCGTAGAGGGCGGGGAAATCGGCGGGATCATCCGGCGTGCCGTATTCCGAACACCAGGCCCAGCCGATCGTGAATTTATGAAAGCGCAACATGTCCAGCACCCCAACAGCGGGAAGCGCCGCCGCGAACAGATCCGGACGTTGCACCATACAGGCTCCCACCAGGAGGCCGCCGTTACTACCACCACCGATCGCCAGTTTTTCCTTGGACGTATACCCCTCCGCGATCAGCCATTCGCCCGCCGCGATGAAATCATCAAACACATTTTGCTTGCGGTCTTTCATGCCCGCCTCGTGCCACGCTTCGCCGTACTCACCGCCGCCCCGTAGGTTGGGAATCGCCAAAATGCCGCCCTGTTCCATCCACAAAAGCTGACTGACGGAAAAGCTGGGTGTGAGCGACACGTTAAAGCCGCCGTAGCCGTAGAGGTAGGTGGGGTTAGAACCGTCGCGTGTGATGGTTTTCAAGTGCGTCACAAACATCGGGATGCGTGTGCCGTCTTGGCTGGTGTAGAACACCTGGTCGGTGACGAAGCGATCGCAGTCAATATTCACCTCAGGCTGACGGAAGATCGTACTTGTGCCGGTGGCGCAGTCGTAGCGATAGATCGTGGTCGGGGTGGTGAAGCTGGTGAAGACGTAGAAGGTGTCGCGATCGCTGCGTTTGCCGGAAAAGCCGCCGATCGAGCCGATGCCGGGAAGTGTAACGGTTTGGCGATCGCTGCCATCGAGGGCGAAATGTTCGACTTGGTTTTTCGCGTCTTGCAGGTAGGTAACGTAAAACCGATCGTTTAACGTGCTGACGGATTCGATCGGATTGTCGGTTTCGGGGATGAGTTCGCGGCGATCGCCCGTCGCGATGTCCAGCTCAATTACTTTGCTTTTCGGCGCGTTGTGATTCGTCTCAAACCAGAAGCGTGTCCCGTCATTGTCGATGAAATCGTAGGCGGCGTCGAAATTGTCGATCAGTTCCACGATCGTCGCACTCGGATCGCTCAGATCCTGGTAGTAAAACCGATTGGTGCGGGTGGTGTCACGCCACACGGACACCACAAGATAACGCCCATCATCGGTAACGCTGGCACTCGATCCCCATTTCGGTTCGTCGGGAAAATCGAGGATGAGTTCATCTTCAGTTTGAGGTGTGCCGAGACGATGGTAATAGAGCTTTTGAAATTCGTTAACATCTTGCAGTTCGCTCGTGGGCGCATCGTAGCGACTGTAGAAAAAGCCAGCGCTGTCGTGCGTCCAGGCTGCGCCGGAGAATTTCACCCAGGCGATCGTCTCGTCCAAGTCTTCACCCGTGGCGATATCGCGTACATGCCAGGTCGTCCAGTCCGAACCACCCTGAGATAAACCGTAGGCCAGATAACGACCCTGAGGATCGATCGCCGTACCACCGAGGGCGACGGTTCCATCCTCGGACAGGGTGTTGGGGTCGAGCAAAACCTGAGCGTCACCATCGAGGCGATCGAGCCAGTACAGCACGCTTTGATTTTGCAAGCCGTCGTTTTTGTAGAAAAAGTAGCGATCGCCACGTTGGTAAGGCGCACTATATTTCTCGTAATTCCAGATTTCCGTTAGGCGAGTTTTGAGCCGATCGCGATCAGGAAGTTGCGCCAAATACCCAAAGGTCAGCTCATTTTGTGCCGCAATCCAGGCCGCCGTTTCAGCACTCTCCCCATCTTCCAGCCAGCGATACGGGTCGGCGATTTCCGTCCCGTGGTAGTTCTCGACGCAATCAACGGTGTGGGATGGGGGATAGTTCAGCATTGAAAGTTTGAAAGTTGGAAGGTTGGAAAGTTTTCAGTATAAAAACACCGTAGCCCCAGAGCGTAGGAACAGATGGAGCAAGATGGCAAACAACCGCTCAAACCGTCGCCTAGCCCACAATTGTCGATCCCCAATTTAGGGTAAAGATTGACCACGTGACGATGCATCTACGGATCTAACCCCGCCGAACCGTCAATTCACCCTCAATCTTAATTCGATAATCTTAATTCGATTCATCCCCATCATCCCCCTTCCCTTCGATGCCTGACTCCTACCAACGCATTCGCACCGGGGTCGTCTTCTTTGTTGCCACGATCGCGATCGCCATTTTCGGCTACATCGGCTTCGGCTGGACAACCCTCGAAGCGGTTTACATGGTGGTCATCACCATCTTCGGCGTCGGCTATGGTGAAGTCAGACCGCTGGACACCCCATTTCAAAAGGTGTTTACCATGCTGGTGATTATTGCGGGAACCACCTCAGCGGTGTATATCGTGGGGGGATTTATCCAAATGGTTACCGAAGGGGAAATTCATCGCGCTTTGAGTATGCAAACCCGTCAACGCACGATCGCCAACCTACGCAACCACGCGATTATCTGCGGTTTTGGTCGCATGGGCGAGGCGATCGCCCATCAGCTTGAAGCCGCAGCGCTCCCGTTTGTGATCATTGACCATGATCCCGATCGC
>RDYZ01000001.1 GCA_004293855.1 Oscillatoriales cyanobacterium
CCCCCGACGAACTGACGCTTCACGTCTATCTCATTTTGTAATAAACAATCTACATTTGTTAAGTCACGCGCGACCAGACTCGCATCTATCTTTAGAATTTTGGGGATACCTAGCCGTTTTTGATGCTTTGATCCAGAGTGCCTACGCTCAACCACTCCTAGGTGATTGAGACGGGTCATCCATTTGACCGCCCCTGCGTGTCATCTCATTCAGTTCATAAAACCGGCATACTCTCACCACCTGAGAGCTGGCAATCGTTCAACGTGGTCTGCGGCAGGCCGATGTTTAACGAAATATAAATCAACGATAAAGCAAGAGAATGACCGTCACTCCGACCCAAATCAACCCGAACCCCGCTGCACCGCCCTCCGATTCCCGCGAGCGTGTGAGTGCGTTCATGCAGTCGCTGCAAGACAGTATTTGCGAAAATCTTGAGCGCATCGACGGCAAAGCGACCTTTCAGCAAGACATGTGGGAGCGTCCGGAAGGGGGTGGCGGTCGATCGCGAGTCATGGTCGATGGGGATGTGTTTGAGCAAGGCGGTGTGAACTTCTCTGAGGTCTTCGGCGACACCCTGCCCCCCTCGATCCTCAAACAGCGCCCGGAAGCTGCCGGTCACGGTTTCTACGCCACAGGAACCTCGATGGTGTTGCATCCACGCAATCCCTACATCCCGACGGTTCACCTGAACTATCGCTACTTTGAAGCAGGCCCCGTGTGGTGGTTTGGCGGCGGCGCAGATCTGACCCCCTACTATCCATTCCCTGAGGATGCCTGCCATTTTCACACCACCTTTAAGCAAGCCTGCGATCGCTACCACTCCGAGTATTACAACGTCTTCAAGCGTTGGTGTGACGAGTATTTTTACTTAAAACATCGCAACGAAACACGGGGCGTTGGCGGTCTCTTCTTTGACTATCAAGATGGACGGGGCCAACTTTACCGTGGGCCGGATCTCGACGGTGGCGCAGCGCAGTATAGCCATCAGATTGGTGATGTGACGCCGCGATCGTGGGATGAGCTGTTTGATTTCGTGAATACCTGCGGTCATTCCTTCATTCCCGCCTACGAGCCGATCGTCAATCGTCGGCGTACGTTGGCTTACGGTGATCAGGAACGCAACTTCCAGCTTTACCGTCGGGGCCGCTATGTGGAATTTAACCTGGTGTACGATCGTGGCACCATCTTCGGCCTCCAAACCAATGGACGCACCGAGTCGATCCTGATGTCCCTTCCCCCCTTAGTGCGCTGGGAATATGGCTACACTCCCGAACCGGGCAGCCGTGAAGCCGAACTCTATGAAATCTTCCTAAAACCACAGGATTGGGCGAACTGGGACAAAAGTCAGGCAAACGCTTAGGTTATACTGAAGTTTGACGACCGAGTTTATGCTTCCGCTTCAAAACGTCAAGTGCCGTTAATCGCCAGTTAACGCCCTGAGGTTGAGGAATCTGAAACAGGCTTTTGAGTCGAACACCTGACGTTCCAACGTCACACAACACGAACTGGGTTTAAGATAAAGCTACCCTAGGCCGCCTTGGCACTGTTCTCCAACGCTCTCAAGGCGGCGGTAGCCCATCAGCCTAACCATAGCGATTCAGTGTTCGAGTGCGGATTATCCGGCTTTAACACGACATGCTATGTATGGTCGGACAGCTAAACGCAATTCTCCATTAGCCTTAGGGCCTTGACTTGTCGTAAAATACAGTTTCAGTCGAAACGAAAACGGTAATCAAGCACCCTAGGTCAACCGCCTTGAATTGCCTGCAAGCCAGAACCTAACGTTACGTCATAATCGAGGAAGGGTCGGTGATCCACATCGAGCAAAAAACACATACCACCCCAGATGGTGCGACGGTCATTGTTCTTGCACCTGCAGGCCGTCTGGACATCACAACGGCGTGGCAGTTTCGCCTAAAACTTCAAGAGTGCATCTCAAAATTGAGTCGCCACGTTGTTGTTAACCTCGGTCAAGTGAACTTCATTGATAGTTCCGGGCTAACGTCACTAGTCGCAGGGATGAGGGATGCCAACAAAGTCAAAGGTAGTTTTCGCATTTGCAATGTTCACCCTGAAGCCAAGTTAGTCTTTGAGGTGACGATGATGGATTCTGTCTTTGAAATTTTTGACACGGAAGATGATGCGCTTGAGGGTGTGCCGCGCAACGTTGCAAGCTAGTTTTGGCGTCGTCGCCTTTTAGTCCGTGTGGCTCAACCGGCCTGTATGATCCAGAAACCCCGCTCTAAGTGACTAGGGTGGGGTTTTTCACGTCATGGCAGCCTGAACTGCCGATCGTCTCATCCCCGACCGATCGTGGGTCTGAGGATCGGTAATTACCCAACTAATGGGTCGAAAGCCGCGTCTGTGCGGATGATTGGGAGGCTGGGGAGGCCGTTAAGCCCTGAGACCGGTGTGAAAATATGAACTCGGGATCGGTAATTCAGTTAAGATACATTTCAGCTTAAATGAAGTCGTAATCACAGCGCTCATTGTCTGCTAGACGCGGCAATACTCCCCGTCATTCTGCGTTTCGCGATCGTGGTGCCTAGGGCCTATCCCATCAATTAATCGTAGAACCCTTATTGGGTAAGCTGTTGAATGCCCGACCCAACAATAAAGCTAGGGGCTGTAACCCTTGCTGGGTAAGTGCTAGAAATTTAATTGATGACAGCCCCTAGCTCCCGCGTCCCATCGGCGAACGTACCAATTCAACGAAACATACATAAGGTTTAAATTTTTCTGTGGATAGCGTTCGTACTGTTTCCGATACTAAACGCGAGTTCTACTCGCTGTACACCCGACCGATCGATTCGATTTATCGTCGCGTTGTCGAAGAATTGCTCGTTGAAATGCATCTGCTATCCGTCAATGCAGACTTCAACTACGATGCCATTTATGCCTTGGGAGTCGTCACGGTCTTCGACCGCTTTATGGCGGGCTACCGGACAGATAGCGAGCGAGATGCAATTTTTCAAGCTCTTTGTCAGGCCACTGGACGCAGCGTTGAGCAATATCGTACGGATGCAACGGCTCTGATGGACTCCTTAGAGGGTCTATCCGCAGAGGATTTTAAAGCCGCGATCGACCAAACAGAAAGCCAAAACCCGCTGAAAGATCTGTTTGCGACCTTGGCTCAACGGGAACGCATGAAGTATAGCCGGTTATTCGGTATCGGCATTTGTACGATCCTGGATCGCATCGCCCCGGATCTCGCCAATCAGCGCGAAGAGCGCGAAGCTTTGCTCAGTTCTCTCAGCCAATTTTTGACCCTAGGCGGCGACAAACTTCAGAAAGATGTTGATCTCTACCGTAGCAATCTGGAAAAGATGAAGCTGGCACGGGAAGCGATGGCAGATGCGGTGGCTGCGGAACGGAAAAAACGGGATAAGCGCCAAGCCGAACTCGCCGAGAAACAGGCAGCAGAAGCAGCCAAAGAGGCTCCGGCAGAGGAGGCCACGGAGACTCCAAGCTCTGATACCGAAGCGGCCACCCCTCAAGCGATCGAGACTGAATCTGAGGGCTAAAGCTTCAGCATGATAGATGTTCTCGAAGTTCAATCACGCGAGACAATCGGTACGAAACGAGTGTGGAAGCTTTGCCTATAAAGTTTCTGCGCTCGTTTTGTGGTTGGATGCAACGATGGGCTGAGTTCAGGCAAGGGGAGCGTTGACGAATCTCTGCCGATCGCATTGCCGATCACATTGCCGATCGCAAGTCGCACCCATCACCGCGCTGAGCCCGTTTAAGTTCACCGTTCACCTCCAAACCGGAAAAGTTCAAGCCCCACTGGATCGCTTGGACATCAACGAACGCTACGAACGCAACGATTGATATCAGATCCCTGTAAAATCCACATTTTTATTGCCTTAGATCCATGACTCCACTTCCTACTGATCTTGAGACCGCACTGAGCCAAGCTCGTCAAGCCACACGTGCCGCTCTCGAATCCGGTGAGACCCTGGTTCAAGTCGAATTGCGGGTGGGAGAACTGAAGGCACAGACGATCGCCGAACAATTTCTTCCCGAACTGTTGGAGATGGGCTACAAGCTGCGGGTTTTGTTCCCCGATATGGGTGCAACCGCATTAGCCCGCCGGGATTGGGGCGAAGAGCGGTTTCAGATTTCCGATTTGGGCAGTCCTCGTCGTCCGATCGAAACGCAACTTCAGCCCGAGGACGAATGTTTTCTGGTGGTTGAGCCGTCGGATGTGGACGTTGAGCAAGTGGAGAAACTGTATCTCGCCGCAGCGGGTCGTCCGGTGGTGATGCTATTGCCACGTTTGGAAAATATTGCAACGATCGGGATTGGTTATGCCGGTCGTCAACTGCGAGAGCGTTTTTTAAGTAAGATCGAAACGTGCTACTACATTCGTCCACTGGAAGGGGCAACGCTGTTTCGTGCTTATCCATCACCGTGGCAAGTGTGGGGTGATGCGATCCCCCCAGCCTTAGAAGGGGAACTGCTTTCAGAAACGGCGAGTAAACCCGACGGGGAAGCGCTCGATCGCATTTTGATGGGTGACGAGGCGGATCAAAGCCCAGATGTTGCGTCCAACGGGGTCAAAAAGAATCCTGGGATTATGGCAGGGCTGCAAAATTTCCTCAAAGCCTTGAGTCAGTAACATTGCGGATGGTTCACAGGGTGCAACATACAATGATTGCTGCTGTTTACGACTTGGGTGCATTCCAGTCCCCCAGGTTGGTTTCAGTCTGCTTGCTGATGTTTACCCCCCGTAATCCCGTTGGATGATGATCCTCGTGTTGTAACCCTGATGCAGCCAGGGCGTACCGAACCGCCAGCACTGGGCCGCAAGCTGGTGATTGGTGATGTCCATGGTCATTACGATACGCTGTTGCGTTTGCTCGATTTACTGGCGCTTGGGGCGGGCGATCGTGTGGACTTTCTGGGGGATTTAATTGATCGCGGCCCCCGTAGCCGTGACACGGTCGAACTGGTGCGAACTACGCCCAATTTTCATACGATTCGCGGTAACCATGAGGAACTGGCGATCGCGGCCTGTGAGCCAGAGACTCATTCAAACCATGCACTCGAAAATTGGCTGCGAAGCGGTGGCCGTTCGACGATCGATAGTTACGAGGATCGTCGAGAGCTGGTCGATCATATTGCCTGGTTACGCGAGCAGCCACTTTACCGCGATCGGGGTGATTATTGGTTGGTTCATGCGGGTCTTGATCCAAAACGCGCGATCGTCGAACAAAGCGCCCGCGAATTTTGTTGGATTCGCGATTCCTTTCACCGCTCTGAAACGCCCTATTTTGCCGATAAGCTGACGATTATCGGGCATACCATCTCATTTACATTTCTGGGAGTTAAGCCCGGACAATTGGCTCGCGGCTCCGGCTGGATTGATATTGATACGGGAGCCTATACCCTGGAAAGTGGCTGGCTAACGGCGATCGATCTCAGCCAACGGCGGGTTTATCAAGCCAATGTTTGGACGCGAAAAACTCGTATTTTAGATTGGGACGACGCGATCGTTGATATTGATCCCCTGCGTGTACATCCCCGTCGGTTTATTGTGAAATAATGGGTATTGTCTGAGCGAATTTAACAGAATCAATCATCCAAATCCGCTATACTATCAGCCCGATCATTTTTAGAAGATATCGAGAGCCTTGAGCGAAGGTGAAACGCAGTTTTTGAGCTAATAGAACAGAGTCAATCTGTTTCGTTTGTTTATTGAACTGACCATGAAGCACGTATGAAGAACGAGGGTTTACGAAAAATTAAACTCGTTCCTCGAGTTGAAATTTAAGCAAAGTTTCTAAGGTCTCCAAGATTTAAAGTTTACTGTTTAACTCAGTCCATCAGACTTCGTTTAACCCCCTAGAGTCTGCACACATCCGCACAGTTTGGAGCTGAGAGTGGAGAATTTAGGCGCGAGGTTTAAGACGCTGAAAATAGAGGCCACCGATCGTACACAGAAACAGCAGATAACCGATCGCCTGAAGCTCATAGATTCGATCGCGATACCCAAACAATAGTTTTAATAACAGACCGGGAAACGTGCGATCGGGCAATACCGTCGAAAGATCCCACACCTGCATCCCCAGAACACAGGAATCCGCCGCCGCATTACACCAATGCAACCACTGTGGATAGACCGTTCCGGCCAGTTCGATCGCCAGGTTGATATTTTTCAACGCCGACACCACCAAACCCGCCACCACCACCAACAAAATCACACCCATCACTTGAAAAAACTGGCGAATATCGATGCGTATACCCCAGGCAAATAGCATAACCCCCAGTAACACCGCCCCGGATAAGCCCGCGATCGCCCCGGCCACTGGCTGCCATCCCTGGGAAAACTGAGCCGTCAGAAACAAGACGGTTTCAAACCCCTCGCGTAATACTGCAATCATCACCAAGCTAAACACCCCCCAGCCTCCCGCCGTCTCCGTGAGCGCGGATGTTACAGCCCCCTCGATCTCCGTCTTGAGCGATCGCGCTTGCTGGGTCATCCAAACCAGCATCCAACTCAGCATCGCAATGGCAAACAGGGAAAAACTAGCTTCCAGTGCAGGCTTGAGGATTGCGATCTCGGCGCGGTCACTTCCCTCGATCGCCGCCAAGCTACCGTATAACACCACCCCGATCGCCACACTCGCCCCCACCCCAGCCCCCACGCCTGCAAATACCCAGCGTTTCAGGTGGAGAGCTTGAGCTTTTTGCAAACACGACAGGACAATTCCGACGACTAGTGCCGCTTCAAATCCTTCACGCAAGGTAATCAAAAAAGTTGGGAGAGCAGCGGTGAGATTGGCGGTTAGCGTCATAGTTCTGGGTCAAACTCGATCGGAAGAGAACTGCATATTTAATCGTCACGGTAACACCATTTACCATGACCAAACCAAGAGAGTGAAGCGGTTCAAGTGTCTGAAAACTTTTTATAGAAATCAGAACATTCTCGTAATCTGTCGATGCTATTGTATCGTTCCGATCGATGAGTGCAAAGGTTCGCGTTAAAACTCAAATCTTGTGGTGGATTTCCCCGGTGAAATTGGTGATATTAGGGTTGGGTTAAGATAAACCTTGGAGGATTTGAGAAGGGACGAAGCGCCGAACGTCAGACTCAAACATGAGTGAATGCCGATCTGTCTCTTCATTTTTACTTAGAATGTTTTGAAGAATAGTCTTCAGCTTCATCAGTGTTTAACCCCATGAAACCGTTATCCTTCGATCGTCCCGGCGTGATCCCTTTCCTGCAATTTGGCCTCGCCGCTAGCATTGGTCTTTTAAGCCTGCTACTGGTGCTTGGTTTCCCCCAACCCACCCAGGCTTCTACCCTAACCCACATGGCTAATCTGCCGGTTGCTAGCCTGTTTCATTTTTCTGGGCCACGTCCTAGTGATCTTGGTGTCAAAAACGGTCAGCTTAAAGCCTGCCCCAGCTCGCCCAACTGCGTATCTAGCCAAAGTCATGACCCTGAGCATGGAATCGAGCCGATCGCGACGACAACCCCCAGCGCAACCCTGGAGCGCATCGCAGCCTTAATCAAGGCCGATGACTCTGCCACCATCATGACCCAGACTGAGGACTACATCAATGCGGAATATACCTCGGCCTTGATGGGCTTTGTGGATGATGTGGAATTTTGGGTCAATGGTGACGCCAACACGATCGAGGTGAGATCCGCATCCCGTTTGGGAGAGTCGGATTTGGGCGTTAACCGTAAGCGCATCGAAGCCATTCGCACCGCGTTATAAAACAGGTCGATCGCCAGATCAGGAAGCGGGCGACCAATCTGATGTTTTACCCGTCTGGGGATCTAGCGGCGAGATACCGCCGGAGAGTCGCGCACATACCAACGCCACGGTCGGTCTACACCCCGCATCAGTCCGATACGTGTGGTTTGGACGATCGCCTCTGGGTCTCGGGGATCTGGGGATATCAAGGGGTCGAGGTTTGACGATCGCGGTTCAATCCAAAGCTCACCCCCTGGATCGAGTCGCGCCCCACACAACCGCAGGTCAATATCCAGCACTCGGCACAACTTCCCCGGCCCAGCGGCAAGGCGAGCCAGAGCGTTCACCGTTGCGACGTTCTGGTTGGGAGGCGGGCTTGTGAACTCCAACGCCCGAATCAACACTGCATCCGCCACACCTTCGCGCAGAGTAACGACATTGAGGCAGTGGTGAATACCATAAATCTGGTACACGTAAATCGTTCCCGGTGCGTCAAACATCGCTGCATTGCGCCGAGTTTTGCGTTGGTAAGCATGACAGGCCGGATCATCGGCGGTATAGGCTTCGGTCTCGACGATCGTGCCACGGATCACGGTGTCCCCCCAGCGTCGAGCCAGGATACAACCCAACAGATCGGGGGCAACCTCGGGAGCACTGCGATCGAGTCTGAGGCGATGCATCCCGGCAGTACGGTCATCAGAGGAACGATCGCATAACGGTTGTGAACAATCTTCAATCATTGTTTCAGTCCGGCCCGCTCTAAATGGTCTGCGTTAAGATCGACAGCACAGTTCTTGCCTTAATCACCGGTCATTCTGGCAATTATTACCGGATACGGCTCAACGGGTAGGCCAATCTAGCGGATTAATTTGCATCTGCCGGACAGCCTATTCCGTACCTCATGTCCTAGCCCGCAGCTCATGTCACCCTCGGAGGTATACCCATCATGGACGTTAAAACCCTTCTCTTAGCCATTTCGCCGATTTTTGTCCTCCTCTGCCTGTTCTTTGGCACGAAAAACGGCTTCTACGATACGGACAACTACCACGGTAACGGTTCCGCTCACTAGGGTTGTATCGCCGCAACACAGGCGATCGGGCTTAACTCCTCAGAATTAGCATCGCGATCGCCTCGAATTATCCTCGCCGCGTCGCGTTCACGTCATGATCGGTCACCCCTAACTTCAGCTCCCAGCCTCGATCGCAGCGTCTCTGCCGTCTTCTGAGCCGATGCATTCACCCCGCCTCTGGGACGAGAGGTCGCGCAACTCAACAAAAAACAAAAAAAGTATTGCGCTTCCCAGGGAACTAAGCTACTGTATAAAACCGTTGCGAGAGAACGCGAAAACGTTCAAGCGCCAACGATCGTGGGTCGATGCCCGAGTGGTTAATGGGGGCGGACTGTAAATCCGCTGGCTACGCCTACGCTGGTTCAAATCCAGCTCGGCCCACTTCAGCCTCTGTAGCTCAGTGGTAGAGCGCACCCTTGGTAAGGGTGAGGTCACGAGTTCAATCCTCGTCAGAGGCTTTTTAGCTACCCGTCCGATAAGCACTGATTCCGGAGATTTTCCCTTCGGTCACGAGTTATTTTAGGCGATTCGCTGTGAAATTCGGCGTTCGGTCTAACCGTCTAGGCGTGTGAACCGCGATCGCAGATTTGCGAGGGCTGAAGATGACAGTTTGGGCAATTTGGCCCGTATTTTGAGATCAATTCAAGCGGATTGAGTCTCGGTTTCGGCGGATTTGCGGATGTTCAGCCCAGCTTTGGGACGGCTATCGGCAATTTCTACGGTCATACTAAGGATGAATTGCAGTGTGATAGATCATCTGATTGAAAACAGACCCGGTAAAATGCCCTGAATCTCCCTGTGATTCATTGCAACGTGTGCCGTGAGTGCGAATTACAGACTGAAGTGGTATGCACCTTCTAGCCGTAGATGTAAAGTCTAGGGCGGGTAGTGGGATGCTGGGATGCTCTACGTTGGTTCCGTCAAACTGTAATGAGTGAATTGTGAGCGCGGCATTGTCAGTTCATGACTCTTTTAAGCGCATGTGTCGCGATGCTTGCCATCGCAGCCCTGCGACTTCAGCGCAGCCCTCTGCGCTGTTTCTATCCATTCCCAAGATATAGGCCAATGTCAGAGTCTGGTCTATGCGACCCCCCATTTTCGCCAATCTTACAGTTAAGAGCTGCGGGAGTACTGCACGATGAAACCAGGGCATGATGAGGCTTGGCGTGCTCGTCTCACACGGGCTAGACGCGCCTGGAAAACCTTTGAGTATCGCGTTCGTTTTGGTCCGTCGAGGCATCACGGCGCGAATACGTCGGCGGCGCGACTGCATCCCCACAGTTGGCGGAAATTATCGTTTATTTTGGTGACGTTAACCTTAACCGGATCGATCGGCCAGAAGTTTTATAACCAGCCTGAATTAAGTGTCGGTAGTATCGCGCCCTATACGATCGAGGCCAGTGCATCCGCTCGTGTCGAAAATCCCGAAGAGACGGAAGCCCTCAAACGCAATGCCCGTCGAGGCGCCGATCCCGTGCTGGTCACCGACCCAGAACTGACGGCAGAGATTTATCGCCAATTTGATCGCGAAATTGAACGGGTAACCGCCCTGCGAGCGGTGGCGGGATCATTCCCGTATGTCAAGAATGATATCCTCTCGAATCCGGCTCAGACGTTTCTACGCCGCTGTTCGGATGAGCGCTGGCGTGAAATTCTCCGCAATCTCAATCTGAACTCTGATGATCTAGAGTTCGATGCTGAGTCTGATGATTTTAGTCTGCGTCAACCGGATCTGGCCTCCAGTCCGTTTCTCTCGTCAACCTTACCCGCTTCGACCTCACCCCCCCGCAATGTTCGTCCTTTGATGGTGGAGCTGGGCGATATGTTTGACCTGGAGGCCAATGCTTCCTTTGCGCCGGAACAAGCAAGTCGTGAACTGCTGGCCTATCGCGATCGGGTGGCGGATCAAGAGTTTCGCCAGGTGCTCGCGGCGATTGTGCGGGCCAGACGTCGCTATCGTGCCGCGATCGCGATGATTGACGATACCCTGTCACCGGACAATAGCCGTTTTATCCCCGTGATTTTTGAATTTACGGATTTGGAATGGCAGCAGCTTTTGCGCCGATCGCGACAGGCCATCATCCAAATTACGACCCAGGGGATTCCAGCCGGTTTACCCAGTGAGACCATTGCCAACGCTGCTCGCTTGCACTTGAGCAATTTTAACCTCACCCGTATCGCCCGAGACCTGGGCGAACAGTGGATCACCCAGGCGGCTCGCCCCAACCTGACGATCGATCCCGAACAAAGTCGTGAACGGGCCGAGCTGGCTGCCAATAAAATTGAGCCGGTGTTTGTCACGATCAAGCAAGGGGAAACGATTATTCGGGCCGGTGAAACCATTAGTCCGGAACAGTTCATCCTGCTGGATCATTTCAATACCGTGCAGCGAGACCCGGTGAGTTGGGGGGGGCTGATGCGGTTTGGGGTTGTGGTGATCGTCGTGTTGTCTGCTTACGGTTGGGTTGAGTCTCGATCGCGCACCAAACTCGGACTTCGCGATCGGGTCTTGCTGCTCTCCATTTCCCTCAGCGCTCCGATCCTGGTGGGCTTCAGTGCGCCTACCACCAGCTTGGCCGCAATCGGTTTAATGTCCGGCAGCTTTTACGGATCGTGGTTGGGAGCGGCCACCGTGTTCGGACTGGCGGTGCTACTTCCCTTGGGGCTTAATCTCGAAATTGGCTTACTGATTTCCGGGGCTCTGGGTGGTTTGTTTGGAGCGGCAATGGCGGAACGGCTGCGATCGCGTGAAGAACTCGCACTCCTCGGTCTCGGTATTGGCCTAGTGCAAGGCATCACCTACGGACTCGTCACACTGATTGAACTCCTCGTGGGTGGTTCCTCCGGCTTAGTCTGGTCCTTGTTACTGGGGGAAGCACTGCTCCAAGGGGCGTGGGGTGTCGCCAGTGGGATTTTAGTCCTCGGACTCAGCCCCTATCTCGAACACCTGTTTGATGTCGTGACCCCAGTGCGGCTTGCGGAATTGGCCAACCCCAATCGTCCGCTCCTCAAACGGCTGGCCGCCGAAGCGCCGGGAACCTTCCAACACACCCTATTTGTTGCGACCCTGGCCGAATCCGCCGCGAAAGCCTTGAACTGTAACGTGGAACTCGTACGCACGGGTACGCTCTATCACGACATCGGCAAAATGCACGATCCCCTAGGGTTTGTGGAAAATCAAATGGGTGGAGTAAACAAGCATGACACCATTAATGACCCATTTATCAGCGCTCAAATTATTGAGAAACACGTGAGCGAAGGGTTAGCGATGGCACGCAAGAGCCGTTTACCGCAAGCGGTGCAAGCATTTATCCCAGAACATCAGGGCACGATGTTAATTGCCTATTTTTACTATCAGGCCAAGCAAAACAACTCCGGTAAGGGGGTGCGCGAAGAGGATTTTCGCTACGCCGGACCGATTCCACAATCGCGAGAAACCGGGATTGTTATGCTGGCGGATTCCTGTGAGGCCGCCTTACGATCGCTCAAAGATGCAAGCTATGAGGATGCCCTCAATATGGTCAACAAGATCCTCCGCGCCCGTTGGCAAGATGGACAGCTACGGGAATCCAACCTGACCCGTGCTGAAATGGGCAAAATTGCCGAAATCTTCGTGCAGGTCTGGCAGCAGTATCACCACAAACGGATTGCGTACCCCAAGGCAGCCTTAACGAATAACCCCTAATCGGATTCGATCGCCCAGCGGCGGTCAATCCCTCCGAACGAGTCGGATTGTGACCCTAACCGATCGCCTCGGGAGGCTGCGGGAGCGACGATCGTGGTTCGAGGCTGGATCGAGTGGGGCGTTCGCTATCCGGGGAGCTGGGGAGTTGGCCGAAACCGTTAGCCAGGGCCAGACCGCCCAGAGCGATCGCACTAATTAGCCCGACGATCGGCATAATGCCAATGTCGCGAAGCGCTCGTTTCAGCGGCTGGCCTGTGCGCCGTAAGCTGCGGGTGAGGTCGTAATAGCGGGAGGTGGCGGGGTCTCGCACAAAATGGCCGCTCCAACAAACCACCAGGCGCGTTTTGCAATTCGGACAGGTATACAAGCCATTGAGCGGCTCATCGGGGACATAGCGGCTCGGTCGCGCACAATGCGGACAGACGATCGCGTGTGTGTCAAAGGCTGGAGTTCCCATGCGTTTAGGAGAAAAGGGGAGCGTTAGAAAAAATTGGGTGATCTGAGGGAGTGGAGGTAGCTTGAGCGCCGATCGCACAGCTTGCGATCGGAGGATACGGACGCGAGCGATCACAGGCTCAAAACACGGACTAAAGCACTCATCAAATCGCGTCTGAACAGATTTTTTTCTTAAGATTTGAGCATTTGCTCCAGAATCTCAAAAACTGCGAAGACCGGTAGAAATTGTTACTGACTTAATGTAATACCTTGACGGCAGAGTTTTAAAGTACGAGAGCGAGTCACTTTTGTTATTGAGAATGGCTTAAAACCTTGTGGGGAGAAGGTTTCAGTCTATTACTCTTGGGATTCGGACGTTATAAAAATTCAAGCGGCTTGACATTTCAAGACAAACCCAACGTGATAATCCCGTTTCGATCCAAGCCAGAATGACACCGTATTAATTTCGTCAAATTGAGCGTTACATTGTGTAGATTTTTGGTACACACGAACGGAATTGTGATGTTTCTCTAACACCATTCAAGGTGGGACGATCGATCAGGCTCGATCGTGGGTTTGCGTCGAGGATGACATCCCGGTGGGATAGGAGCCTCAAGGCGCACCAACATCGAAGCGATAGGAACGGTAGGGGGTGTGTTCACTCACTTCACCACTGTAGGTTTGCGAGGTTCCATTGCTCAAAATGGTGAGGGTAAAGGGAATGGGGGTGGCGGTGAGGGCATCACACCGAGAAAATAAGCTGACGACCGCTTGATAGTTGCCCACGGGAGCCGTCGAAACAGGCCAAAAAATATTCTCGATCGGGACGGGCGTTACGGTTTCACACAGCGCATTCGCATCCACATCTAACTTTGCCCCCGAGGTGAGTTCTGGATTGGCGAAAAAGACCACCTCTCCCATAGGCTCCGAGACGGCTAAATCCAGATCGTCGCGCCCCGTCCAGCGTAGGGTAACCTGGACGTCGCCCGTGCCGAGGGTGGGCGGCGCGAAGTCCGCACCAGTAAGAGGTAAACCCAGCAGGGTGTGGGATTCGGGCGAGTAGCGGGCATATTGGGTGATAGTTGGGTTGCGACGCCATTCGCTACGATCGAGATCAATGGAGAGGATCGGCGCACTCTGGCCGCCGTTGTATCCCATCACCACCAGGGAAATGCGGCTAATGGTGATATCCCGGCTAAAGCGAGCGTCAATTTCAGCTTGGGCGGTAGCCTCGGCACGGCGCACGAATTGCTGAAACCCTTCGTCGGGATAGGCTTCAAGGTTGAGATTGGCACGGGCGGGAACGGCTTGGGCAGGCGGGATGAGCATCCATGAACCACGATCGATCCGCGCCGCGCGATCGGGAGCCAACGGGATCAAGGTTGATAAACTCCCCAGCAGGAGCGCCGCTGTGCAGCGTACGATCGCCCACGACTGAACTCGCATCGATCGACCCGTAGCAACTCTCGCCACCATACCGCTACCGCTCATAACCAATCTCCCCTCAGTTACTCTCACTCAAGTTTCACGTACGCTGCACCCAGAGTTTACCCAGGGTTCGCGCACCTCTGACGAATACGGCGATCGCCCGTTGAGATCCGGCGTGTCACCCTGACGCGGTACTCTCCCAGGACGTCCGGTCTAGCACAACCCTAGAGCCCGCATCGATCGCGACACGATCATTGCACCCCCCACGATCACGCCATGCTCTGCCATCTTGAGGACGTTAGACCGCTGCGAAGAGTGCCGCGATTGGCTGAGAGGGAGCATCCTCACGGGCGATAACCTCCACAATTTTATTCTCCGCATCGGCACAGGACAGCGCCTCAACCGCAATTTTCGCCACTTTGGGACGGGGAATACTGCCCTCCGAGAGAGCATCAGCGGCTTGCATAACAATTTGACGATCATCATCGTCATCTTTCAAGCCACCCGGACGAACGATCGTATAGGTTAAACCGCTGGATTTGATATACCCTTCCGCTTGTTTTTTCCAAAACAGCACCAGCCAGAACAGATTAAGGGGATGGAAGAAATTGGAAACACACATCGAACTCACCAAGACAAAGTGACGGATATTTTTGGCCTTGGCGCGATCGACCAGATTTTTAGTACCGAGGTAGTCCACCGAAAACGGCCCAAACGCATTAAAGTCAGGCGTCGCTCCCGTCGCACAGATGAGGTCGCTGCACCCCTCCAACGCGGCATCGATCGAACTTACATCTCCCACATCTCCAATCACAATCTCGGCCTCTTCCGGCAGTATGGCCGCACGATCGCGATCGCGCACCACGGCCCGCACCTCCATGCCACGCTGTACCAATTCCGTAACCACATGCCGCCCTGTACGTCCCGTCGCACCAAATACACACACTTTCATCGAATTATTTCCTCTGCACTCCGAAGATTGGCACACTTAAAGTTTGTAAAGTTCGGTTAAAAACCGGCTTTATTATTATGCGATGCTTATCCATTGCTGCCCTCAGTGGAATTTCTGCGGTTAATCTTCCGACGACATACACCCATCCGGACGTGTGCAACCCATCGCAAGGTTTGGGGGTTGATGGCAATGCGCCCACGATATTGCCGGGTTCTAAGTCCTGCTCGCCCGTCCGTGCGTTCATCCTGCCCGCACGTCACCCATCGATCGGCTCTAGTGGATTTACCGAAATCCAGCACTTTCGTAGCCAAGGCGACGATACCTGTCAGCCCTGACTGGTTTGATGGACAAACATTCATGCCCGATCGGGTTTTGAATCGGCCAGTTTTTCCGAACCATCTACCCTGCCAAAACCTCGCAAGCTGACTAAGCAAGCTATCGTAAAACCAGCATCATTGCATGTTGATAATTTTTAACGAATGCTCATGATCCGACTGGATCAGATGTTCGATCCTTCCGTTCTGTGATGGTTTTGCCCACCACAGGCCACCCCGTTCTTGCCTTTTGCCTCGTGCATACGTCTAGCTCTATGGTTTTTCAGGTTGCCGGTACGCCCGATCCCGAGACTGCGCCCATCTGGTTTCACAGTCAGTTCAGTGGCTGTATGGAAATGTATGCCAGTGCCGATCGCGTCTCGGATTATCTCGATCGCCATGAGGGCTGGTTTCGGCGCTGTGCCCAACCCATGAGGGCCGAGCCGATGGGTGAAAACGGCTACATTCTCACGATCGGACGGTTTGGCGCGTTGGGTTACTACGTTGTGCCGCAGATCGGTTTAGAACTGTTGCCACAACGCGATCGGGTGTATCGCATCGAGACGATTCCCATCCCGGATTACACACCACCGGGCTACGAGGTGGATTTTCAGGCGGAACAAATTTTGGTGGATGCGACGCCCGACGACGGTAGTGGCCTCGAAGTCACCCGCGTGGAATGGGAGTTAGACCTAAAAGTTGGGGTTTACTTTCCCGGCTTTGTTCGTAAGTTTCCGCTCAGTCTAATCGAAACGACGGGACATAATTTGCTGGTCACGATCGTGAAGCAGGTGTCACGACTCCTCACCCACAAGGTTCAAGAGGACTTTCACAGCCATCAAGGCCCGAGCTATAGCCAACGATTTCGGACGTATTCTGGCCGTCGCCAAAGTTTTGAGTGTGAGGCAAAGCCCCTATTTCAAGCCGTGACCGATTCGGAAGCCAGCTAGATCAAACCACAGTGTGACTGCCCCCCGACCGACTCCCAGACCGAACCCCACACGTTGCCCCAGAACGGACATCCAAAACTGACACCCAGAACGGACACCCGGAACGGACTCACGGGCAGGTGAGATCAAAACTCATGGATACCAAGCTACACCGATGAATTTTTAGAACACCATAGAACTTAAAAAAAATCGCCGCGTCGATCGAGTAGGATGCAAACTTGCAGCACGTACTAATCTTGTGTACGTTGCCAGTCTTTCTATCTTTTTACGTCTCCGATGAGTACAACCTATAAAGTCGAGCTGTCCTACAACGGCGAAACCAGTCAGTTTGAAGTGCCGGAAGGGGTGACCGTATTACAAGCCGCCCACGATGCGAATGTCGATTTGCCGAGTTCCTGCTTTGCGGGTGTTTGCACAACCTGCGCGGCACAGATCCTGGAGGGTGAAGTTTCCCAGGAGGACGGCATGGGCGTGAGTGCGGCCCTGCAAGCTGAGGGCTACGCCTTGCTGTGTGTCGCCTATCCGAAATCAGACCTAAAAATTGTGGGCGGCAAAGAGGATGAAGTGTACGATCGCCAGTTTGGCGCTCAGTAACCCCGAGTGTGGGGGCGATTTTGGCGGCAAGTGATTGCCCTGGATCTAATGGCTCCCTCGCTTGGGCTGGGTTTGGCTGGGGTGGGGTCGGTTGATGCAGATGCGATCGGGCTGCGATGGCTCGATCGCCCGACCTCCCTCCGGCCTCTGTTCTCACCCCACTGGAGATAACAGCCCCGGTCTTGGCCTTGACCCATTCGGGCTAGGCCCCACTCAAAACGTGACGCAGTGCGGAGAGCAACAGCAACACATTTTCACGACGGCTGTTAAAGCCCATCAAACCGATGCGCCACACCTTGCCGCCGAGTTCACCTAAGCCGCCTGCAATTTCGATGTTGTATTCCGTCAGCAAACGACGGGCGATCGCCTTGCCGTCAATCCCATCGGGAATGCATACGGTCGTCAAGGACGGTAAGCGGATCTCGCGATCGACATAACACGTTAACCCCATCTCCTCTAACCCCTGCCAGAGTAGATCGGCGGTCTCCTGGTGTCGTTGCCAGCGTGCTTCTAGTCCTTCCTCTGCGATCAGTTTCAATGCCGTATAGAGGCCATAGTTCATGCTGATCGGTGCTGTGTGGTGATAGGTGCGCTCGCCTCCCCAGTATCGACTCACCAGCGACATATCGAGATACCAGTTTGCCACCGGTTTTTTGCGGCGGACGAGTTTTTCGATCGCCCGATCGCCCAAGGTTAACGGCGCAATTCCTGGCGGACAACTTAGGCATTTTTGGCTACCGCTGTACGCCATATCCACCCCCCAGTCATCCAGAAATAGCGGTACACCACCTAGGCTGGTTACGGTGTCGAGTAACAACAAACAGTCAAACTCTCGACACAGATCGCCCACCCCTTCCAAGGGCTGGCGGGCTCCGGTAGAGGTTTCAGCATGGACTAACGCGAGGATCGATGGACGATGCTCCTCCATGGCCGATCGCAATTCTGCTAAATCAAACGCTTGCCCCCAGGGTTTTTGGATCGATCGTGTATCGGCTCCATAACGCTGGGCCATATCAATCAAACGCAACCCAAAATAGCCATTCACCCCCACTAGTACCACATCTCCGGGCTCAACCGTATTCGCTAGGGTTGCCTCCATCGCCGCACTGCCCGTGCCACTGACCGGAATCGTGAGCTGATTATCGGTTTGCCAAACGTAGCGCAATAGTTCCTGAACTTGGTTCATCAGCTCCAAGAAGCAGGGATCGAGGTGTCCCACCTGTCGCAAACCCATCGCCTGAAGGACGCGCGGGTGAGCGTTGGAAGGCCCCGGCCCGAGGAGCAGGCGGGGTGGCATGTTCAGGTCCGGGGCATCGATGCGATGCCGATCGCTAACCCGTAGCGGTGCTGTGGCAATCATAATGAATTAAATTTCAGTTAATAAAAGGGCTCGAGGCGATAGCCCGCTCATTTTCCCATACTCAAATCCCGTTCTGTTGCCACCCTAGGGGAGATCGATACAATGGCACGGTGGGGATACACGCACCGGATCGGGATACCACGATCGGTCAGGTTTGCCCGATCAGTCCGACTCGTGAAAACCGATAGTCTCAGGTTCGCGTTACTATAGACAAACTGAAGCCCACCCGTAATTACCGATGGTTGAGTCCAAAGACTTCGGATTTAATCCCATCGTAAACCGGTCATTACGGCTCGCTTTTACAATGCTTCATATCCACTTCAGTATTTATCGTTAGTTATCGTCAGGAGAGCATCCCCATGATGTTGACACTTATCAGCTTTACCCTTGGGCTGGGTCTAGCTACGCGATCGATGAAAATCCTCTTTGATCGCTACACCGAAGAACACAAATATCACGCCAACAATCCTCAATTTTCCGCCGAAGATTTCCTACGCGGTCGCAATAGTAATCGCCGCGA
>RDYZ01000002.1 GCA_004293855.1 Oscillatoriales cyanobacterium
GCCGATCGGATCGCTAAGCTTGCAGGAGAAATCAACCCGATCGCCCGGGGTTTCTTGGCTTCAATCCGGGCGATCGCCTCCGCTAGGGTCGCCTCGGGGAGGGGCCACGACCCAAAATTTTGAATTTCCTCTTCTGTAATCTCAACCACCACCACCTGAGCCGATTGCGTCATGGGTGGTTGCGATCGAAGCCAGACATCCCACAGGGCGAAATCTAGACCCTGGAATGCTCCCAATGCTTTCAAACCCACCGCCAAACTGCCGGTGAATAAAGCATTCCAGATGAGATGACGACGCGATAGCGTCTGTACCTCTAGACGAAAACCTAACATTTCTCGTGCACCCTAGACGACGTCACGCAGTGTTGCCCGTAATAATACGGGCGACAGACCCAGCGGTTTTACCGAACCTGATGGAATCTTATTGTTCTAGCACGTCTACCGGATCACAAAGATCCAAAAGAGGGATGAGAATCAACGACAAGATGACGGTTATAGCTCGTTGTGCCGACACCATAACCCTTGGTCAGGGTTGAGCGTGATACATCCCTGGGCATGACGCGGCCAAGGCGATGAATGGCAGGACGTGAATTGAACCCGGAGGAAGGATGGCAGCAGGATCGGCGTGGTATCGCCCTAAGGAGCGTCAACCCAAACGATCGGACGTTGCTGCGGATGAATTTTTTGGCTTTCTTCCCGGATGATCGACTGTAACTGGGTGGGGTCGAAGTAGTAGACAAAACGCTCACGGAGTCGATCGACCCGGCCTTCGCGCTCGGCAACATCCGCTTCCAATTGGGCCAGAGCGGCATTGCGTGGGCTTCGTTCCGGCAAGATATGCACAAGCGCACCGATCGCCGCCACAGAGACGATCACATTAAAGCCAATTTGCAGCCCACTCTCCCACCAGCCCGCAGGGTTCACGGGACGTAACTTCGTGATGGGCGATCGGGCAGGAGAAGACCGAAAGAGGGGAGTGGGCTGCATTGTCATACTCGAAAAAGACACAATAAAACCGAGCTCGATCCAACCAACACAGCACTGTTCCTGCTAGATTTGCCACGGGATGATTCTCATCCATGACAGGATAACAGGTACGACAACGTTGACAGAGAACGAAGCTCGGCGCACTTGGCACATACGGGCAAAGTCGATCGCTCAACCTCTAGCGGACACCCAAACGAGGCCCGCTACACCGTTTCGCGAACGACTCAGGCCCACTATTTATAGAGTGCGGTCGAAAGGCGAAAGGCGAGAACGCCAGGAACCAAAGCGATCGCAAGGGCTACGAAAATTTGAGTGTCCGATAGAGCCATGACGTAAAACTCCGATTGTTATGAAAATCTCGATCGTTCACCACTGTCTGCGATCGGCTCCGAATTACGCCCAGCCTGTAATAATATTTCACACAGAGTTTGAGTTCGCAAAACTTGCTACAACGCTTACTAGCGAGTCGATCGCTTGCCCCACCCGCACCCGATCCATGGAGGTAGATCTGGGGGATCACTGGATCACTCCCCAGAAACTCTTTCCGGCAGAAATCGCATGGATTGAACCCAAACCCCTATCATGACTAGTAGCAGTGTCGTTCAAGTTCCCCTGCTCTATATTCTTTGATGGCCTGTACGTTTTCCTTTGTTTTCAGCAGTTTCAGTGCCCTTTGATTCATGTTCGACTCTTTGGATTTTTCCCCCCATTTCAGTGTTGAATCACTGCTGGTGCTCGCTGTCCTCGTCGCACTCGAAGCCGTGCTATCGGCGGATAATGCGATCGCCCTAGCGTCGATCGCCAAAGGGCTTGATAACCGCGAGTTACAGCGTCAAGCCCTGAACTTTGGGTTATTCATTGCCTACGTTTTGCGGCTGCTGCTGATCATTTCAGCCGCCTGGGTTATCCAGTTTTGGCAGTTTGAGTTAGCTGGAGCCCTCTATTTGCTGTGGCTGGTTGGTAGCTACTTCTTGAGCCACCGCTCTAACGAGGACGAAAATTCCGGTCGCCACTTTGATAATTTCTGGCAAGCCATTCCGTTGATTGCGTTCACCGATTTGGCCTTTTCCCTCGATAGTGTCACGACGGCGATCGCGGTGTCGGACCAAATCTGGCTGATCTTGATGGGTGGCACGATCGGTGTGATCGCCCTGCGGTTTATGGCCGGGTTATTTATTCGCTGGTTGCAAGACTATCGCCATCTCGAAGATGCTGGTTATGTAACCGTGGGTCTGGTGGGGTTGCGGTTGTTGGTGCGGACGATTAATCCGGATTTGGTTCCACCGCAGTGGGTGACGATCGCCCTTGTGGTCACTATCTTTGCGTGGGGATTTTCCGTTCGCAATCCGGATGTGGTTGACGAAGTGATCGAGGCTTCGATCGCAGCTCCGGCGCGATCGACCCCCGAAGAAGAAATCCCGCAGTCGTCGAAATAAACCGCGACGCCTTACCCCAATCAAGCGATAAAACCCAAATCAAACGACCGTGAGACCCTAGGGTCTCACGGTCGTTTGATTTGAATGTCAACCATTGCACAGCTCGCTAATCGATATTCGCCACTCGAAACCCCATCACACATTCAAATTGCTGGGGCTGTTCTGCGAGACGAGGAACGATCGCCTGACCGCAATCCAGCTTGCCGCGATGCCAGCGGGGTTGACCATGACCATCAGCCAGCAAACAGGTTTCACAAATTTGACATGGGGGAAGGACATGATCGTCCATGACGATTACCAACATCAAACACCTCCTAAATCTCGGGTCGAGTGCAATCGTTGGGGCGATTTGAGAATGATGAGTAGACAAGAACTGGGTGAGCATTAAGGTTGCACTTCTCCCATCCCCCAGGTCTATTGTAGGCAGAGGTGATCCGTTGTCCGCCTATTCCGAACATTTCGTCAAAATGTTGACAGGAGTTCAGGATTTAGACCCGTATTTAGATCCGTGGAATGGTGAGGGCTTTTCCCACTCTCATCACCCCGATCGTCTATACCCATGACCCAAGGGCGCATGAACCTGAACTAAGGGGCTGAACTCGCCACCGCGTTAACGTCAACGCTGTCCCTACGGAGTTCCTTGGATTTTACTGATCGATCACGTCCAACGGTTGGGATGTGCGTAGGGTGACCTGAATGGTCGGGGCAAAGAGATCGGGATAGGCCGTTGACACTTCAAATCCATACATGCGATCGGGAAATTCGCCCCGAAACCATTGCTGGATATCGTTTTGGGTTTGGGGGAAAGGCGAGAGGATCACACCATGAGCGGCATTCTCGGGTAACAGTCGATAGGTTGAAGCTTCACCCGCACTGTTCCACAGGGTGAGCTGCACCGGCGGGAGGCGAAAGAGCTGGTTGACGAGGCGTCCCCAGAGAGAATGGCGTACATGAATCGCAGCACTGACGATCGATCCTTGGGGGGTGACGAGGGTCGCGGGTTGGTTCCAACTCAGGGACAGGCGACGATCGTCCTGGGGAGGGCGACAGCGATCGCGATCGCGGGGCGTGAGGGCGATCAGGTTGGCTAAGGGAGATTGGGAATCGGCGTCTGGGACTAAGGGTGTGGGTAAATCTGGGGCGATCTCGTAGGTACACCAGATCTGCGCGAAGGTTGCGGGCGCGTCAAGTAATGGGTGATGTCCGTCGGTGAGGTCAAAACGGTAGAGCAGGAGCTCGGGGGGATGGTGTTGGAGGCTGTCACGGTTGAGCCGATCGAGGTATTGGGTTGAGGCCAGGTGCATCGGCACGACGGGGAGGGGCTGCCAGTTGAAGGTATTGGCGGCAATCATGGTGCTCTCCTCTGGAAGCACTTCGACGCGACGATCGCCGATCGCCTGACGCAGACTTGCGGGCAATTGCAGCGGAGCGAGATTCTCGGCGCTTTTTTGTTCGAGGTCAGCCTTGAGGTTTTGGGGTTTGAGGAGCGCACCGGCTTTGATGCGAACCCGATCGGGGGCGATCACCCGCAGCCGATCGGTGGGATAGTCCTCCACGTGGACGTAATAGACGTACGACCACAGACAGAAAAGCAAGGTCAGCAGGTGCGCGGCACTCCCGATGCGTCTCAGGGTCAAGGATTTCCAGGTGCTGATCGTGAGGGCCAGCAAAAACGGCAGACTAAAGATAAAAATCAGCACCTCATGACCGCCAGTGATGAGGCTACGATCGATCAGGGTGAACAGGATCGGAAAGAGGGCGATCGCCACGGCGGGATTACCCAGTGGCACGGCGATCACCAGTGCGGTGATGAGTCCGATCGTCTCCAGCACGATCAGCCGCAATTCTAAGGGCGATCCGCCGTACTCCATGCCTGCCGGTAAGGTCTCCAGATGATCCGTGAGGGCCGCGATATAGCCCTGGAGATACCCCGCAAATCCCACGATCGCCTCACTAGGGGCGGGGCTCACGGTGCTGCTATAGGCCGAACTCAGTTCGAGATAGCCCCGCAGGTAGGCCGCTAGGGACGGTTCTGTGAAGCAGGCGAGGTAGATTAGGCCACAGCCTAAGACCGTACAGGTTCCCAGTTCGGCTAAGGCGTTCGGGGTGCGATCGAAGGGTTGATCGAGGCGGCGAATCACCGCTTCAAGGTTTGGCACGAGGCGATAGATTAAGCGAGCGCGGCGCAATAAACGAGGGAGAAGGCCGTATCCGATCGTGACCGAGACCCCGACCACGAACAGCAAGCGCCACAGGGGGTCACTCGTGCCCGGTGCAAGACAGAGCAAGGCCAACGTCCCAAACGCCAGGATCGTTTCCATCCCCTGAAGGGTGATCTCCGTGGCGGTGGCAAATGTTGGTGTAGCACGCCAGCGTTGACCGCTCCGTACGCCCAGAAATAACAGCAGGCTGACGATCGCGGAGATGCCGATCGCAGTGTTGGCATTGAACACAATTCCCGCCGCTGCCCCCATGCCGATCGGCCAATAGCGCCGACCATCCGCCCAGAGATCATTGAGCGAAAGCAGCAATACGCCAATAAAAATGAGTTGTGATTCAGTTTGGAGTGCGGGGTAAATCTCGGCGATCGTATAGGGAAAGAGCAGGCTAATTGCAAGGGTAATGCGGCTCAGGTGATCGTGTAGGCGTGAGAGTTTGAGGATCGCCACAACGACGAGCAGCAGGTGAATGCTCAGGCGTACCACGAACACCGTATCGAAGTTGTCGCCCACGATCACGCCGCGCAGCCAATAGCCCAACGATCCGTAAAACGACACGGCATCCCGGCCAAAAATAGCGCCATTGAGATCAAGCTGACTGAGGCGGTATTGCCATGCGGTGTCGGTTCCGGGTGTAATCGGCTCGGGTAGGGGGATAAAGGCGATCGTCAGGTAGACGATCGTGATGGCGATCCCGACGGTTAAACTCGCGGTTTTCCACGATCGATTCGCCCAACGACAGACATCACGCCAGCCTTGACGCAGCAGTTGGAGGGGATTGGAGGATTGATACATGCAAACAAGTAGCCGGGACACCGACCATTAAAAATCAAGGTCAAGGTGTGATGAATCCTAGAACCCTAGACCCCTAAAACCCGAGCAGCCCCACGCGAGGGACTACAGTCTTGGACGTAAAATCTGACGCCATCGATCCACGGCATAGGATAAACCAGCGGTGATAATCAACCAAAGCAGCGGCCACAGGGGACGTAGGTAACGATCGCCTGCTCCCACGGGCCAGCTTGTGACATCAATGTAGGCGATCGTGGCGAGCCGACCGGCAATCGTGACGATCGCAATCCCCACCACACAGAGGGACACTCCGGGGTGGAGACGGGCGGCTTGGGTATGGGTTGACGACGGCGACAAGGGCCGCGATCGCCGATCCAGGGGTGAAACCGTGCCGAACCGTTGCCCCAGTTGCACACCACTCTCGATCGCGATGCCCAGAACACTGAGACCGACCAAAATTGGAAAAATGAGCCGGTAAATCTCGGCACTGAGGGTGATCACGGCGTTTTTGCGCTGATATTCGGGGCGTGATTGTTGCGTGACCCGCTCGGCGGGTTCACCGATAATCGCTTCGTAATAACGTTGCCGTAGGGCGATCGTGTCTGCATCCTGTTCCACATCGAGCTTGAGGACGATCGCCGTTTGCCACAGTTGGCGCATGAGCCGTCCCATGCTGCCCAGCCAACGTGGGATAGTTTGCCAGCGCAGCGCCGGAACCATGCCCCACAGCCCCGATCGACAGCGCAACACCCCTTGATCGCAGGCGGCGTTCACTTCCGTCGCCAATTGCCGATAAAATGCCGCTGCCCGATCGGGCGACTCGTAATGACCCGCCGCTGCCACCGCATCACGCAAGGCCCAAAAGAAAAACCCCCCGGCGTAATCGTCGCAAATGCCCTCGGCGCAGGACTGCGATCGCCAACCCGTATCCGGTGGCACTTCCAGAGCGGGACGTAGGGTGCGAAACGTGGGGCTATGGTCATAGATCGCCGCACGGGCCGCAGCGGGAACCGGCACGATCGCCGCTGTTTCGGGATTGGGGGATGGGGTTGGAGTGTTGGGGCTGGAAATACCTTCGACCCGAGATAACGCACTATAGGCCGCTGCAAACTCCGGCGTTTTAAAGTCCGAGGTCGCGAAAATGCCAAAGTTGGCGGCATTGCTCCAGCAAATGCTGAGGGTGAGGATCGCCACCGGCGCGATCATCAGCCCAAGGCCGATCAGCACCTCTCGGGCGATCGCGATTCGGTTGATGGATGCGATCGTGGGTTTGGAATCTTGAGAATCAGCCGGGGAAGTTTCCCCTTGATCCGGCGTTTCCGAGGCCCACAGATCCGGTGACGGCGGTAAGCTGACACCATTTAATTGCGCCTCAAGCTGGGCTTCGATTTCACGCTCGATCCGATCCTGACGGGCGGCCTCAGCTTCGATCCGATCGCGATATTCGGCTTCGAGCTGCTCCCGCTGCGCCTGCCGGAACGCTGCCCGCTGCGCCCGATCGCGTCGCCAGACCACGATCGCCCAGATCAGCGCGATCGGCGGTATCAGCAACACCCCCTCCGGTCGTGTATTCCACAACACCGCCAACGTCACGCCACTGGCCAACACCCCCAGCCAAAACCGGAGGCCGCGACACTCGATCACCGCGATCGCACAGCCCAGCCACACCGCCATCAGCGGCAAATACAGCACCTCTTGCAGGGTTTGGCGATTCCAATGGAAGGAAAAGGGCGCCAAGGCATACAGCCCAAAACACAGGGTGGCGATCCGGGGACGACGATAGACCGCAGCCACGATCGCCGCTAGAAATGCCCCTCCCAGAAGATAAATCGCCTCTTGCCACAGTCGCAGCGGTACACCGAGCCAGTGGGCCAGGGCGATCGCAACCGGGTAACCCGGTTGGCGGAGGAGTGCAAAGGCGTTGTAGGTGGTGTCGTGGTTGATCAGGTTGGTTGCGAGGATGACGTAGCGCAAATTGTCCCGATCGGCGTCCAGGGCTCGGATCGGCAGGTGCGACACCAGCCAAAGTTTCAGCCCGAACAACAGCAGCCCGATCGCAATCCAGCGCCACAGGTGCGGGCGATCGTCAACCGGTGGCCGCACACGCCAATCGTCCAGACTGACGGTCGTTGCGATCGGCTTGCTAGGCCAGCGTTTATCTTGAGGGTTCATCGTCGTTCGATCGGCCTACCACGCTCACAATCCGGCTTAAAGTCTAGCCCGCGTCGGGGTCTTGGTGTATTGCGATCGGGCTCTGTGGGCTGTTCACCCAGGTTTAAATCTCCCTAGCTAGCGGACTGCGACAGTCGTTGCACCGCTTCCCCGCCGAGCAGATCGTGGGTTTCCTGGAGTAAGGTGGGAATCCGATCGCGGTGCGGACTGTGCTGTAACACCGATGTCAATTTCTCCGCGTCAAAGCTTTGCAAGCGTTTGCCAGGGAACCAGTGGCCCCCGTTACCGAGCAGGTTGTAGCGCATCTTGCCGTACTCGGTCATGTCGTAGGCGATCGCCAGATTTCGCAGCCACAGGATCGTCTCCAGGTTGACCTGGTCCGGTGTTTCGCTCCAGTGGGGCAGGCCGACATTCCAGGTGTGATACCAGTCGGAACCCAGCGCCTCGATCGCCGCCTGTTCCAGCCGCTCCATAATCGGCGGCAGCAGTTCCTCCGCTCGATCGATCAGGTCTAAGGTTTTGAGATGTTCATCAAAATCCGTCGGTTTTGCTGCACCAATGCTCAGGGTATGCACCTGGGGATGATTCAGACAAAACAAATTGTTAAACACCATCGGACTGAGCGGCGCACAGAGATCGATCAGCTTCTGGGGTGCGTTATAGAGCATCCCGCCTTTGTTCGCAGGGCTGATGATAAACACCCCGAGGTCGTGGCGCGTGGCGGCTTCGATCGCGGGCCAATTGCGTTGAAAAATGTAGTACCAATGCAAATTGACGTAATCAAACGCATCGGTTTCGATCGCTTGGACAATTACCTCCGTTGGGCCGTGGGTGGAAAAGCCCACGGACCCGATTCGCCCCTGGGCTTGCCAGCGACGCACCACATCCAGGCAACCACCGGGACGAATCGTCCAATCCAAATGCTCGGGTAGGTTAATGCCGTGAATGCCGAGCAAATCGACACGATCGAGCTGGAGATTGTTAAACGACGTTTCGAGTGTCGCCTCAAACTGGCGGGCATCGTCGCAGGGCGAAACCTTCGTTTGAACGATTAGCCGATCGCGGGGCAGGTCGGGCAAAATCTGACCGAGCTGAAGTTCCGATGTACCGTAGCCCCGTGCGGTTTCGATGTGCACGATATCCAGCTCAAGGGCACGGCGAATGGTGGCTTCCAGGTTGGTTTGCCCCTCCGCCGGAATGGCGCTGAGGGGCTGATCCGTCCAGGAATGCTGATAGCGCATCCCCCCACAGGAAAACACGGGCATCTGGAGGCCGGTTCGTCCGAAACGTCGAAAGCGCATGGCGGGCACTGAGTAAATGGTGACAGTTCAATGGTGGTGTAGGGTCAATCAATCAAGGCTGACGCCGATCGCCGCCCTCGCTACCAATGTAACGATTGGTGAGGTTTGGTGATGGTTCGGAGACCCGAAACCGATCGCGCCGCGCCTCAATCTCGATCCATTCCGTAGCCCTAATCGCCTGGGTCTCAAACGTGACGTTAAACCACGATCGTGCCGCCTCGGTGAGCGCTGCCACAATCTGATCGATCGTCAGCCACGGTAGATCCGGAACCTCACAGGGTTCGCCAAACACGTGAATAAACCGATCGCGATCGGGGTTAAGCTGCATCGATCCGTGTTGTAGTACCGTTTCACCCCGGTAGAGTTGGGCACTGCCGATTAACTTGGTTCCGGCATCGGTCACAAGGTCAGCAGCCGTCGCGGTTCCAAAACAGCTCGATCGATCAGCATAGTCACGATCACAGCCCAAATGCAGCGTTACCCCAAGGCTCGCCCAGCCTTGAATCAGAAAGCGACAGAGATCGCAGTAAATCACGGTTCGACGTTTGCCCTGGGTCGGCATGACGATCGCGTAGGTGAGTTCACCCGGTTGATCGCGATCGGTCTGCTTCTCGCCTGTCGTGCCATGCAAAACCGCCCGCCCGCCACTGGGTCGGCGCACCAGAGGAATGGGGAGAGCGGGGACACTGGGTGAAGGGCGATCGCGATCGGCGGCGGTCGCCGTTGACGAACCCGCCCACCAATGATCGGGGATGCGCGTTTGGTGAAACCCAAGGGAAAGCGTCGGTTCAGACCAGGTATAAAACCGCAGGATCGGCGGATGACCCTGGCGGACGCGATCGATCATCCAATCGTCGATCGCCATTTGGGTTAATCCATCCGTGGCGATCGGCGGAATCAAGCGCCAGGGCACACCCGATCGGGATTGGGGCTCACGGTCGGTTGAACGAGGCATCGAACCTGGGCAATCTTCCGGCAAGCTACCCTTGAAACTCAGCGATTAGGTCTTCATCGTTGTCATCGGCGATCGTGGCGACCACCGTAATCGTGCGCGAAATTTCGCCCGGATTGAGATCCGCCACCGTGCGTGACGACATAACCACCACTTTTTCCTCTGCCAGCGCAAAGCACGATTCAAACGTACTTTTCCAATTCATCGCCAGCAGCTTTTTCATCAATCCCGTGTCATCTTTGGTGGGTAGATCCAGCACCGGCGACCATACCGTCAGGGTGTCATCTTCCGTTGAACCGGAGAGCTGAACAAACACCTCGACACTGCCATACTTAAACTTCCATACATGACCGGCTTCGCTGTAGCCAACCATCGCACGGCCATCTTCCGCAAGGCTCGAAATTACCGTTTCAATTTCTTTGGCGTAATCGATGCGATCTCCGGCTCCTTCAAACATATCTAGGGGTAACTCGGCTGAATCGACGGTCATGGTAGCGTTCGTTCCTGTTTTTTTCGGGATGCTCAAGGTCTGAGCCTGAATGGTGATTCCGTGGCACGATCGGCGACCCCTGCGAGGCAACGGCACCGATGACGGTTCGGAAAATCACGATTCGCTCTAACGACTAATGTATCGTTTTCGTTGCGGATTTGACCAAAGCGATGGGTTTTCGACTGAGGGGCAAATGTCACCGATCGCGAAACATTGGCAACGGTTGGCGCTTGACTGAGTTTGAACGTTTTCGTTAGCGTGATCGGGTATATCGTCCGTTTTTCGTTTCGTTCGGGCTGGCGGCAGCGCGGACGACCCCAGCGGCGATCGCGGTTCGATGTTTCATCGTGCCGTTTACCTCTGCATCTACCTTGGCGATCGCCCCACGTTGCCCCACGTTGCCCCGCGTTGCCCCGCATTTCCAGACCGCCGATCGCCGCGATGACTCGATCCAGACTCCCCCCACTTGCCCCGTCCCGATCGCCCTTGGGTACACCTGTCACGCTACTGGCTTGAACGACACTATGGCTACCAATTCCGAACCCAATCGCTACGAGATTTTTTCCCTGCGCGTTACGCCCCTGCTGAAACAGGTCTACGGTGAAGCGATCGCGTCGTCTCTGGCCGAACGACTCTACGCGATCGTCGAACCCCACATGTCAGCCTCCTTTGATGAAGATCGCGATAAATGGAGCCAGGAAAAAACACTCCTGATCACCTACGGGAATTCCCTCAAAAGTTCCAGCCAGGAGCCGCCCCTACGCACGCTCGATCGCTTTCTCAACTCCTACCTACAGGACACCATTACCGGCGTCCACATTCTGCCCTTTTGCCCCTACAGTTCGGACGATGGCTTTGCGGTCATTGACTACCTGGCGATCGATCCGGCGCTCGGAACCTGGGACGACATTGATCACCTCAGCCAAAATTTCAACCTGATGGTAGACCTGGTGATCAATCACGTCTCGAGTCAGCATGAATGGTTCGAGCAGTTTAAACGCGGTGAGCAACCGGGCTGTGATTATTTCATCGAAGTTGATCCAGAAACGGATCTATCGGCGGTTGTACGGCCCCGAAGCTCGCCACTCCTGGCCGAAGTGGACACCGTGAACGGGAAAAAGTACGTCTGGGCCACCTTCAGCCACGACCAAATTGATCTCAACTTTGCCAATCCAGACGTGCTAGTCGAGATGGTGAAGGTGATGCTGGCCTATATCAACGCTGGGGCGAAATACATCCGCCTGGATGCGATCGGCTATCTCTGGAAAACCATCGGCACGTCCTGCATTCACCGCCCCGAAACCCACGCGCTGATTAAGGTTTTCCGGCAGATCGTCCAGATGGTGAACTCCTCCGTCGCGTTGATCACCGAAACCAATGTGCCGAACCGCGAAAACCTGAGCTACTTCGGCAACCGCAACGAAGCGCACATGATCTATAACTTCAGCCTGCCGCCGCTGTTGTTAAATGCGTTGCTTCAGGGGCGATCGGATCACCTCCGCACCTGGATGATGAGTATGCCGCCATCGCCCGTGGGCTGTGCCTATCTCAACTTCACCGCCTCCCACGACGGCATCGGGATGCGCCCCACCGAAGGTTTGCTCACCTCAGACGAATACGAAACGCTGCTGGAGTGTATGCAACAATTCGGCGGGCGAATTAGTCTGCGTCGTCATGCCGACGGTACGGAAAGCCCCTACGAAATTAATATTTCGCTGTTTGATGCGTTCAAAGGCACGGTGAAGGGTGAGGATGAATGGCAAATCGAGCGGTTTATCTGTTCCCAGACGATCGCTATGGCCGTTGAAGGCATCCCTGCGTTTTATATTCACAGCCTGCTGGCAACCCCCAATCATGCCGATGGTGTGGTCGAAACGGGTCAAAACCGCACGATTAACCGGCATCAGTGGAATTATGAAACCCTGGAAGCCCTGATTAGTGACCCCAAATCCCCCCAGGCGATCGTCCTCAAGGAACTCTCGCGCCGCATTCAAATTCGCCGCCGTCAGCCCGCCTTTCATCCCAACGCCACCCAGTACACCCTTCAGCTTCGCCCCGCAATCTTCGGCTTCTGGCGCCAAAGTATGACCCGCGAGCAAAGCATTTTTTCAATTCATAACCTGACCGATGAGCCGCAAACCCTGCGCCTCTCGGATCTGAATTTAGTCTGTACCGATGATTGGTTTGATCTAATCGGTGGTACAACCATCTCGGAAATCTATGAAGCGCTCGATCTGGCTCCCTATCAGTCGATGTGGCTCTCGAATCGTTTGCATTAGGTGGACGATCGGGGAAGCCATTCCATCCGGATTGGAGTTGGGGACGTTGGGTAGAATACGACGTGAGCTGTATTTCGCATCCTCGCTACGGGTTTAATTTCTGCTTATGACCTCAGGCCGCTGGCAAGACCGATTTTCCTCCGCGAAAATTGCGATTCTTCTCTTCTTTACGATCGTGTTATGCGTTGGTGCACTGCCCTCCTACCTCAAAGGCCAACTTCCCAGCACCAGCGCGATCGGTAATGTACAGCTCCAAGCCATCAGCACCATCATGGATGAGGGCTTAACCCTGGAGGGCTGGGATAACATCGAGGTGACCACGCTCGAACTGGGGAGTTATACCTGGCTACAGCAAACCATTCAGGGCCAGGACGCGACGCCCAATGCGCAACGCCAAGCCCTCGTCTTTGTCCATCCGCAAAAATCTCCCAGTGGTACATCGTCCCTACCCCAAACGGAGTGGAGCGACATTGAGGGGGTACTCAGTCGGCAGGGAATGGTGACGTTGGATGCCTGGAACTGGTTGTCATTTCCGGCGGTTCCACGGACGAGTGACGGGTCTAAGGCAGACTCGGAGCTGATCCACGCCCGGTTTTATCGGGTGGTGACTCCCCAGCAAACCTATGCCACGGTGGCTTGGTATGACTGGTCTGAGGGGGGACATTATTCCGGGGCTCACTGGTTCTTGGCGGATCTACGGGCGCAGATCGCCGGAACTCGTCGGCCTTGGGCGGCGGTCACGTTGCTCATGCCGATCGAAGCACGCGGTAATATCGAAGCATCTCGTGATCTGGCGACCAATTTGGCCCAGACCATCCATATCGCCCTAGGGGATGCGGGTTTGGCCGAGGCCGCTCCCTAGCTTTCAGTCCTAGGCCAATCCGGATTCTGCTGGCGATCTCCCGTCTTCTGAGCCAGGCGGCTACGGTGTATCCATAACGGGTTGTCAGCGTGCGAGCTAGACGGGGAGACTCACGGAATCGTACGGAAAATTTGATGGGTATCCGGTGCGCTGCCGTTGTTTCATTCACCCCGATCGACAGTACAAAGAGAAAACACAATGAAAGCTTGGACACGGAATGCTGCACGTGTGATCCTGCTAACGGGGAGCTGGATTGGGATCATTGATCCGCTCCAGATGAGTGTGCAGGCTCAGTCTGTGCGACGGGGTGCGGATGAGCCGAGGGCTGAGGAGGCATCCCCAGGGGAGACAGACCCGGATATCGACAATCGGCAGCGCGGCGACCAGGAGGATCAAGACCTCGGTCGCGACCCTTCGGTTCGATCGCAAGTCCTGGATGCTCTCGAACTTGCAACCCGCGAATTTATCGAAGTCCTGCGCGATCGCCAGGATGCCGAAGATCGCCGCGATCGTCCCAGCGACCCGGCAACAGCCAACCCACGCGCAACGCCGCCGCCGCTCCCCATCTCCAACTTTCGCGACCCGGCGGAATGGCGAGCCTATCCCCTCGGCCCTGGCGATCAGATCAACATCGTCCTCCAGCCGCCGTTTCAAGAGCTCTCCACTCCGGCGACGATTGCCTTTGACGGCACGGTTTTTGTCAGTTTGTTGGGACAAATTTCCCTGGATGGGTTAACGATCGAGGAAAGTACTGAAGTCCTGCGCCGCGAATTTAATCAGTTTCTTGTCGATCCGGAGGTGCGTGTCATTTTGTCTGCCCCCCGTGCCGCTCAGGTGACGGTGAGCGGTGCGGTTTTGCGTCCGGGCTATTTCCCCATTTCCCCCAATGCCTTTGTGCATGAGGCGCTCCTCACCGCTGGGGGAGCGAGCGTTAATAGTGACTTGAAAAATGTGATTGTCCAGCGGCGGCGGGCGGATGGATCGGTCATTAGTCAATCGATCGATTTGTATACGCCGATCGCGGAGGGCACGCCCCTACCCGATGTGCGGCTGCGGGATGGCGATACGATCATCGTGCCAGAGCGGGATTTGCTGTTTGATAGCGACTACGATCGCGAACTGTTGCGCCGGACCCCGCTGGTGGCGGCTCAGGATACACCGCTTAAAATCACGATCCTGGGCGAAGTCGCGCGACCGGGCTACTACGAATTTGCGTCGGCTGTGCCGCCCCTGCTCGATCGCGCTCTGGTTACGGCTCAGGGTTCCAAAAATACGGCGGATCTGCGATCGGTCTTGGTGCAACGGCGACTCCGGGACGGCAGCATCATCGAACGTGAAATCGACCTGTATACACCGCTGATTTCCGGGGGAACCGTGCCAGACTTTCCCCTAGAGGATGGGGATGTGGTGATTGTGCCGAAGCTGGATTTAGCCGAGGTCGAAAGCTATAACAGCGAAGTCCTCGCCACCTCGACCATTGCCAATCCACAAATCACGGTTCGTCTGTTCTCCCGTGCCCTGGGCCGCATTAGTCCCATTACCCTCGCCAATGGCAGCCGTTTAACCGATATTCTGGCTCAAGTTCCCCTTCAGGATTCGACGATTAGCCGCATTGCGATCGTTCGTTTTGATGAAACCCTCGGTGAAGCGGTAACGGAGCATTACGACGGCTGGGAGGCGATCGAGGGCAACGAAGCGGAGAATGTGTTGCTTCGCGATAAGGATGTCATCTTGGTGGGTCGTAACACGGTTGCGTCCCTGAGTAACGTGCTCAACCGCTTTACCCAGCCATTCCGCGATGTGCTGGGTTTCTTGCTCTTCTTTGACCAACTGCAAAACAGTGCAACGAATCTCTTTAGTCCCACTGGCACCGGCAGCAGTACGAACACCAATCGCAGATAGCATGAGCCGGAATCAGGAGTGAGGTGATTGAGGCATCGGAATCGGGGACGATCGCCAGACCTTCAAGCCTGAGATCAACGTATGCACCCGCCAATCGCTCGTCGTGGCCGGGAAATCACTACGGTAATGACCACCGCGACTTTCCTGGCGGAACAAGGCACTTTTGAGGATTAATTCACCAATATCGAGGAGATTGCGCGTTTCGCCCCACAGCTCCACCTGATGCATACAAACCTCCGGTGCCGCTGGGGCAGACTCTGGGGTAAGCAACGATCGCGTTGTCCCCGGTGGCGTGGTCGTCAAGTGCTGGGTCACATGCAGACCATTCCAACGCTGGCGCCACTGCTCCACCTGGGCGATCGCCGCCTCCAGGGTCGAGGCTTCACGACAAATGCCCGCACTTTTCCAAAGTAAGCGCGGCAACTCCGATCGCAGGTGCGCGATCCAGTCCCACTCGCTGGTGGGGATGGTCTCCCAGGGCTGTACCGGATCGAGCGCTAGAGCCGTCGTGCGACCCTGATCCTCGATCGCGGTCTGCCACACCTCAATATTCGCCAACTTCGACCCAAACACCAGACACTCCAGCAGCGAATTACTCGCCAGTCGATTGGCGCCATGAACTCCCGTACTGGCCGTTTCCCCCACCGCATACAGACCCACGATCGAGGTTTGGCCGGTGAGATCGGTTTGAATGCCCCCCATCCAGTAATGCGCCGCTGGTGAAACCGGGATACGCTCGTGAATGACGTCAATGCCCCAGTTTTGGCACTTGCGGATGATGTTGGGAAAGCGGGCGCGAATGTGATCGGGGCCGATCGGGCTGAGGTCAAGCCACACGTGAGCCTCTGCGGGATCGTCCGCCGTTGCGGTCAGATAACGATAGATCGATCGGCTCACCACATCGCGGGGCGCGAGTTCACCCGACGGATGATCATCAAACGTAAAGCGCCGTCCGGCATCATCCACGAGATGCGCTCCTTCGCCGCGTACCGCTTCACTAATCAGAAAGCTGGGCGCGTTGTCTTTGGCTAGGGCTGTGGGATGAAATTGAAAAAACTCCAGATCGCGCAACATCGCCCCGGCTCGCCACGCCATCGCGACCCCATCCCCGGTACTGACGCTTGGGTTGGTGGTTTTTGCGAACACCTGACCACCGCCCCCCGTTGCGAGTACCACCGCCCCCGCCCGTACCCATTTGAGGATGCCATCTCGGACGATCACCGCCCCTAGGCAGCGTCCCTCGTCTGGATCAATCCACAGATCGAGGACAAACGCATCATCCAAAATCTGAATATTGTCCCGTTGCCGCACCCGATCGCTCAGGGTACTCACCACCGCCCGCCCCGTGGTGTCAGCGGCGTGCAACACCCGCCGATGGGAATGGGCCGCCTCCAGGGTCAGGGCTAGCCGATCGCCAATCCGATCAAAGCCAACACCCAAATCCACCAGCGATCGCACACAGTCCGCCGCCGATTCGGCCAACACTCGCACCGCATCCGGATCGCATAGGCCCACCCCCGCCGCGATCGTATCGGCCACATGAAAGGCCGGAGCGTCATCGGGATCGATCGCCGCAGCAATGCCACCCTGAGCCCAATCGCTCGCCGATTTGGGTAAACGACTTTTCGTCACCAGCCCAACCTTGAGCGAACCGGGCAAACACAGCGAGGTATAAAGTCCAGCGGCGCCTGAACCGATAACCAGAATATCGAGATGATCAGGAAGGGATAAGGGATCGGTTGTCACGGGCGATCGTAGAAAAAGAGCGGCAAGCGGCGGTCAGCCATCAATCGCTCTAGCCGTGGTGGACAAGTTTTGAGCGATTTTAAGGTGACAACAGTGTAGCGCTTGCGGTCTCGACCCATAACATCACGCGATGTTGTCGCGGATTTCCCGAGAGTTTGGCTAAATCTGGAGGAAAACACAGTGTCGTACGGCGTGGCTAATCGGCGTTGCAAAAGCTTCGACGCTTAATAAACGCCCACCGGTACGCCGCAGCACTTTATCCAGGGTTGCCCGATCGTCATCGCTCCAGTGACCCCGGTACAGAATGGCGATGCCGTCATCGATTAAAAACGGTAGCGTGTATTCGACGCAGGCTTGAATCGAACCGACCGCGCGAACCGTGGCGAGATCGTAGCGTTCGGCGTATTGGGGAAGCTGTGCTTGACGTTCCGCCCGACCGACCATCGTGGTGCAGTTGGTTAAGCCGATCGCCTCGATCGACTCTTGCACAATCCGTACTTTCTTTTGGGTCGAGTCGAGTAACGTCACCGACCATTGGGGACGCATAATCGCGATCGGTAACCCCGGAAACCCGCCACCCGTGCCGATATCAATCAGATTGACCGCCTTATCGGCAGCCCAGTCCGACACCTGAGCCAACCCCAGATCGAGACTCTGAGCTAAACAGCGATCGAGGTAATGTAAACCACTGAGGGAATCCCAAATATGCTTTTCCCAAAACTCCGTCGGGTCAACGATCCGCGTTAGATTAACGCGCGAGTTGGCCTCCAGCGTTGCACGGTAAAGCGCTTGGAATTGCACCTGCTGGGCCACGCTGGGACTGTGGTTAAAGGTGTCGCGCCAGAGATCATGAAAACTGGGGAGAACGGCATCGATCGGCGGAGCCGCAGGGCGATCGGGTAACGGGACATCGGAAGGCGATCGGGTCATGAATGACGTGGGTTACAGCCCAAAAAATACGACGGATGGGATCAAAGCTCGGTTTTAAAACGGGATATCGTCGTCGTCAAAATCGGGCTGGCTGGCCGGTGGAGCCGCTTGGGGAAAGGGTTGCGGGGCGGCAGCGGGGACACCTGGCACCGAGGGCGGATTGATCGGGGCGGCTTGGTTCGGTGTGGGGAACTGTGCCACATTGGACAGAGGAGCCGCCATCGGAATGGGGGGGGCGTAGCTAGTCGCGGCGGGAGCTGTGACGGGAGCCGCAGGCGCCACGGGCGGTACATAGGCCGGAGCTGCCGCGCCTGCCGTCATCCCGGCATTGAGCGCCGTCAGGGAATGGATGCGTTGGGCGCGAAGTTCCGCACGTTTTTCGCGAAAACCCTCTTGACGATCGATCGTCACCATCGACAGCCGACCCTCAACCAGGAGCCGATCGCCCACCCGATACCCCTGCTGTTCCACCTCGGTCGCAAGACGATTCCAGGCCACGAGCTTCAGGGTTGCTGGTGGGTCCGTATCACGGGGCGTCTGGAACTGTACGATCACTTCGGCCACAGGTATTTGGTCACTGGTATAGCGAATTTGAGGCGCTTGCATGACCTCCACGAGCAAGATGCAATGATTCATAGCGATGTTATGTCGGTGGTATCGCGATCGTGGACGATCGCACAGGTTGAGAATCGACCGCTGATCCCCCATCGATTGCGTCCTCACCCTCACCCCTGTTTTCGCTCTGACAATCGGAGTTTTACGGTCAACCGCTTGAATGGGGCTTCCCCGTTGCCCCCTGATAGCAGGGATGGGGAGTCAGGGCGATGACGATCAAAAGGTGTAAGACGTTTCGCTCACGTTGGGCGGATGTTGGGCGGATGTTGGGCGGACGTGTGCGGCACTGGGTTTCAGGTGATTGCCCGATCTATCTTAACCAATCTCTCGATCAGCCTTGCGATCGGCCTCTCGATCGGCATAATTCCGAATAATTCCGAGGTGGATGGAGCTTGGCGGGCCTGATCTCCAATGACACGCCCGTTCACGATCCCCTTGGAAGGGAGAGATTGCAAATTCATCGTGAAAGCGTGGCGAACCCGTCGTAAACCTGTGGCGAACCTGTCGCGAACCGAGCTTGAACCGAGCTTGAACCGAGCTTGAATCGAGTTTGCAGTTCTCATCAACCGATCGTCCACCCGTTCTCAGCCTGTTTTTAGCCCATGCTCAACCCGTGAGGAACCAGTGCTAAACCCGTTACGATCGGGAGTTCGCTAATCTAGCCGTACGTCTAAGCCACGGAATCGCACGATTACCATTGACGACAACACCC
>RDYZ01000342.1 GCA_004293855.1 Oscillatoriales cyanobacterium
GCGAACCAATCTGCTTCACCTCGGGATCTCGCATTGTGGCCTCATCAAGCGGCACGATCGACTCTAGCAACAGATCAAAATGCCAATCGTCCCCAAAATCAAAATTGAAATCGATCCGCATTCCAGGCATGAGGGGTAAATCTCCCACACGCACTTGATACGCCTTGGCGATCCCAAATTCCGCATACTCATGGACAACGGATACCGGACAACCGCTGCTACTGATCAAGTTAAAGGCATAGAGATGGTTAACATCCTCAAACTCGAACGCCTCTAAAATCACGCTCGCAACACCCTCTAAATTCCAGATCCCCGGAATCGCCAGCCGCCGCCACGCTTTCCCCACTGAAATTTTAAAGACAAAAATATTGGGATTGAATTCCGGCACACCCAACTCCAGGGTTTGCGATAAATTCGGCACAAACGTACGAAAACTGTCGTAGTACAGGTGGATTTCTGTCACCAGATCCGATTCCCCGCCAACCAACAACCGACGACGTACTGCCGTAAAGTCGGCCTCATTTTCCTCCACAGCTTTCGCCCAGAGAGATTGTATGAACTCTTGCGACTCTGGATAATCCTGTATGAGCGTATTCAACGAGAGAAGCAACGCTTCGTCCTCATCCAACTCGTCCGGATTGTCTGCCTGAGCTTCTAGAATGCCCTGAAGTCGCTCAAGTAGCTGATATTCCGGGGAGTCGGGCGTGAATGGAACGGCAGAGGATGGCGGTGGATCGATCGTGAGGGGTATGTGACTGAAGTAATTCTCGAAGGAGGATGTCCGCCAGCGGGCATCCTGTGGATACATCATGACCAGTGTGGTGAGCAGGGCTTCACCGAACTCAGTTAGAGCAATGGAACGTATGCTCCAGCCGCGACCGGGTTCAGGTTCGAGGGTTTCCAGATGAACCAGGCCAAACCCATCGAGAAGTGCGAGATTGTAGAGAGCTGGATAGTAGTCTAGTCGCTGTTTCGGATTGCGTGGGTCACCGTTCATCACCTGGAACGGTTGTGGGTCTTGTATGAGTTGTCCAAAGAAATCGAGGCAGCGTTGGATCGCATAGAAACCCCGATCGCTCAAGCTGTCTGGGTCAGCATGGTGCATCCAGACGGCCAACAGCGTAAAGTACTGCTCCTCGGCGCGGAGGGTTGTCCAGTGTTGCAGTTGTGCGGGCGGGGCGAACAAACACTGTTTGTGCTGCATATCCGGCAGCGCAAAACCTAGGGTGCGAGCAATCCAAAATAGCCCGATCGCGTAGCTGTAGTGTTTCTGATTGGGTCGCGTCAGGTTTAGCTGGGTGGGACGAGAGAGAGACTCGTTAAACTCGCGGAGGAATTTGAGCGTGGGAAGCTGCGATCGTTCTGTGATGGGAATCCCCTCGGAACTGAGGCGATCGAGGATCATCTGAAAATCACGCAAAATTGGCCCTGGGTTCGTGACGTCAAAGGTCTGTTGCGATAACCGCTGCGCCATTACGGGGCTGAACTGGCGAACATCGATCGGGATCGGACGTTGGGGAGTAAACATAAAACTGTCGGAGATATGCAGTCAGTAGAGGAGGCCGTGTCTTGCCGCGAAACCCCAGGGACAAATTCACAATAAATCGTCAGGTGTGGTGTTGCCCACTCTCCCGATAATTCTGAGCATGGTTATGGTTGTGTGAGGCCGACGAGCGGTGTCTAGATTGAGACTAACCAGAGCCGCCACTCCCGGTCAATTGGTCGAGATCACAGCACGATAGATTCCCGGTTGACTAGGATAGAGCAGGGCGATCGCCCCCTTCTCCATCCTTTTCAGTCGTTATAGTCGAAACCGTGCGCCGTAACTTCCGCTTTGCCATTGTCAGCGATCCCCACGTCGCGCTTCCCCATACGATTTGGGATCATCCCAAACGCTTTCACCTCGTCGAAGTTGCCATCCCGGCTCTAGAGCAAATTTTCGCGCACCTGGCGACCCTCGATCTCGACTTTTTGCTGCTTCCCGGTGACCTTGTGCAGCATGGCGAACGGGATAACCATCACTGGCTGGGTCAGCGTCTCGCCCAACTGCCCTACCCCAGTTTTGTCATCCCTGGCAACCACGATATCCCCTACGTTACGGCCACCGATCGCGCGATCGCCCCGGATGAATTCCCCAGCTTTTACCGTACGAGCGGCTACCGCGACACCGATCGGCTGTACTACACCGCCGAGCCCGTCCCCGGTCTCCATCTGATTGCCCTGAACTCGAATATGTTCGATCTGGATGGCATCCAACAGGGGGCGATCGATGAGGCACAGTTTCTCTGGATCGAAGCGGAATTGGAAAAACGGCGGGGTGATCGTGTTTTCGTCATGGTGCATCACAACACGATCGAGCATGTCCCGCACCAGTCGCGGACGGAAATGGGACGCCGCTACATGCTCGACAATGCGATCATTTTGCAAAAAATACTCGAAACTGCCGGTGTCCCCGTGGTGTTCACCGGCCATCTACACGTCCAGGACATCGCCGCAACCGATCGCCTGCTCGATATTACCACCGGCTCCCTGGTCAGCTACCCCCACCCCTACCGCATCCTGGAATACGACACCGATCGCCACGGTCAAGCCTGGTTAACGATCGAATCCCACCGCATCGAACGCGCCCACCATTGGGATGATCTCGGTCAGTTTTCCCGTGAATGGATGGGCGATCGGAGCCGCCCGTTTATGTTGCGCCTGCTGATGGAAGCCCCCCTTAATTTATCCCTGGAAGCTGCCGAACCCCTCGTACCGGCGTTGCGTTACTTCTGGGCTGACATCGCCCAGGGTGACACCCAATTCGATTTTGCTCACTTCCCCCCCTCGGCTCGCCGCTTTTTTGAAGCCTTTAGCGCTCGTACTTTCGATCGGGCCCCCAGTTTTATCGACAATCATGCCACGCTCAAGCTGGGATAACGACGCTAGGGTCATCCAGTTCGCACAGACCCCGGACAGGACGAGCCCTAGACCATTCCCCGAAGCAGCAAAACCACGGTTTGCAGGAGGCCGATCACCACACCCAATACACCGCCCAGGGTGACGATCGACTGGAGTTCAGTTTTAACAATGCCCTCGGTGGCCCGTTCGAGATCTTCGGCGGAGGTGGCATTTACCCGATCGATAATCGCCTGGTCAAGGGCCAAAATGGGAATCACTCGCGCCACGATCCGTTCAAGGTCGGCTTCGAGGTAGCGATCGAGAATCAACGCCAGCTCATCACTCATGACTTCCAGGGAATTGTCCAGCACATCCGACGATCGCAGTCGTGCCAGGATTGAGGTCGTCACGCGATTAATATCGATCGACTCGCCCAGGCTGCCAATCAACTCCGCGCCGTCGGTTTGCATGTACTGACGGATACTGCGGCGCAGGGTGCGACGCAGTTGGCGCACCGTTGACAGTGCCAGATTTTGCAACGACAGATTTTGCAGTTCGTCGCGGAGTCGTTCGCTGATTTCCAAGGCTTGCAAGGTTTCACCCAGACGGGCATTGGCCGCTTG
>RDYZ01000343.1 GCA_004293855.1 Oscillatoriales cyanobacterium
CAGGTGGTGACGTTACCGTGGTTAACCAAATCCACGCTGTTGACCCGTCCGGAAACCGAAGATTTATCGATCGAAGCGATCGATCGCCTGTTAATCGAAAAGCTACGGACGATTTTAGAGGGCGAAATTCGCCAGCTTGATCGCAGTCTGCCAACGGTGCTCTTGGCGCATCTCATGGCCGATCGGGCGACGGTGGGTGCAGAGCGATTTCTGGCGGTCAGTAAGGGATTTTATGTACCTGTGTCGCTAATCTGCCGTCCCGAATTTGACTACGTCGCCCTCGGTCACGTTCATAAACACCAAAACCTCAACCCTAGCAATGATCCGCCGATCGTCTATCCCGGCAGTATCGATCGGGTGGACTTTAGCGAAGAGCGGGAGGCGAAAGGGTTTGTGATCGCTCGGGTGGAGGTGGGCGGCTGCGATTGGGAATTTTGCGAACTGCCGGTGCGTCCCTTTCGGACGATTACCGTGGATCTGACAACGGTCGAAACCCCGATCGAGGCACTCATCCGTGCGATCGCCCAGGCAGATATCGACGATGCGGTGGTCCGTTTGCACTACACCATCCAGGCCAATCGCCTCGAGACGATCGATCTCACCCGCCTACGAGCCCATCTCAGCGCCGCTCACACCTACACCATCACCCCTGAACCCGTTAGCCAGCTTGCTCGTCCACGAATGCCGGAACTCACAACCCAGCATGACCCCATCCATGCCCTTGAAACCTACCTTGCGGAACGTGACGATCTGGCCGCCCTGCGAGCCGACTTGATCGCCGCCGCGCAGGCTTTAGCTCAGGCTGATCCGGATTGAGGTTTTGTGGGTCTTGAGCACCCAGATGGTCAACCCGACGTCTGACGATCGAGAAACCCACGCACCGCAACGCCAAACGCTTCCGGCTCGACCAAAAACGGCCAGTGATTCCCCGGTACGATCGCCCAGTCGAGCTGCTGCAAATAGTCACGATAGGGCTTGAATTGCCAGTTGCTACGGTTTAACCCCGCCTCGGGTTGTACAAACAGCGTCGGAGTGGCGATCGGCTGCGTCAAACCCGCCACATGCATCACCTCCTCGAAAACGCCATCCCGTGCCGCTGTCGTGAACTTGCTGCCCCAGCTTCCATCCGGTTTGGCTTCGATGCTGGCCTCGTAGGCTCGTTGTTGCAACGCCGACCAGCCGCGATATTGCTTCATCTCACGACCAAAGGCGATCGCCGCCTCGCGTGACTCGTACGGCCCCATCGCCTTGATAAACGGCAGCACTTTGTATAACAACGGAAATGTGATCCGAAACCAACCGGGCATCGCACCAATAAAAAACGGATCAACCAGCGTCAGGCTACGGATCTGTTCGGGATGACGGGTCGCCCAGAGGGGGGCGAGTTTGGCGGTCCAGGAGTGGCCGATTAGGTGAACCGAGTCAAGCTGAAAGTGGGCGATGAGGGCTTGGAGGTCAGCAATAATCGAATTGAACCCGTAGCCCGAAGTGGGTTTGTCGCTGTCGCCGTGTCCCCGTAGGTCTGGGGCGATCACAAAGTAGCGATCGGCCAAGGTGGGTGCAAACTCGCTCCAGACGGTGGCCGTATCGCCCAAGCCGTGGAGCAATAACACGGGCGGCTGGTGCGGCTCCCCCCAGGTTGTGGTCATGAGGGTCAGATCCGCAATGGCGATCGGCTGAGGAATGCAGTTCACAGTGGCAGGCTACGACGGTAGGTACAGATACGATCGACTTATCAGTTTAAATGACACCGTCGCGACCGCTATTGTGACGAGACTTTACGGAAATTCAACGGATAGGGTCAATTTTTGAGCGTAGTTCAACGTAAGGCGCAATCCCGTCTGTCAGGATTAAATCGGCTCCCGTTGCCGCACGAAGCCGCGATCGGGAGTCTGTAACCGGAAGTTACACCCAAGAAAATACGGATTGAGTGGATTTTAAACTGGGTTATGCCCATAATTTTACGGACAATAGAGGAGCAACGATCGTGTCAGCACGACAGCGGGCATGACCCACGGATCGGTTAGCTTTCAATGTTTCAATTTTATTTTTAACGTTTGTATTGAATAGTGCTTGACATCACGGCATCCTGGCATCGCTTCAAGGCATTTTTTATCGGGCAGCTTCTGGCCGGACAGCGGCTTGATGGCCTGCGTCTACGGCGATCGCTTTATACCCAAATTGGTTTGGGGTATCTCTGGGCGATCGCGATCGGGATAAGCGGGTCGCTGGTCGGTTTGGTCGGCGCCGATTATTACCAAGGCAAAGGGATTGAACAGTTATTTGATGCCCAAGAACAGGCCAAACTGCTAGACGAGTTGCAGTTTGCGAGTTCTGAGGTCAAAGTTCAGGGGCTGCTCCTGGATGTTCAGGTCAGGCAAAAGCTGGGACGAGCTGAGAACTTGAGGGAGTTTGAGCGGATGAAAGAGGAGGCGATCGCCAATGCAAATGCCATGATTGCCTTTGTTGAAGCAGATCCCGCCTGGTTAGCCACAGAAGAGGAGCAATTTATCCGGCTGATGCGACAGTATGCCGAGGCGATTCACCTCTACCATGCCAATTTGGCGCATTTTTTTACGGAGATAGACCCCAAGGTTCCAGGTTCAAGCCAGGATATGGGTGCGGTTGAGTACCATTCCGCCCTGGAACAGCGCAATGCCGACCTGACGCAGCTTGAGGCGCTCTCGCAACAGGTGGAAGAGCTGCGCCGACAGGCTGCGACGCAAGCGGTGAGCAGTGGCGATCGCATGGAAACGATCCAGGGCTACGAAAAATTTGCCATCATCCTCAGCCTGCTGCTCTCCTCGGCGGTGGCGGCGTGGATCGCACGGCGGACCACCCAACAGATTGTCGCCCCGATCGTCGATGCTGCGGCGCTGGCTCAACAGGTCGCGACCCAGTCGGACTATAGCCTCCGTTTAGCCGTAACCCAGGATGACGAAGTGGGTCGTTTAACCGAGGCTCTGAACTATCTCATTGAACGGATTGACCTGCGATCGCGGCAACTGAAAACCTCCGCGAAAAATGCTCGCAGCAAAGCCCGCACGCTACAGCGCACCCTGGCCGAACTGGAAAATACCCAGTCACAACTGGTTCAAAGTGAGAAAATGTCATCGTTGGGGCAGTTGGTCGCCGGAATTGCCCACGAGATTAACAACCCCACCAGTTTTATCTACGGCAACATTGCCCACGCCCGCGAGTATGTTAGCGACCTGTTAGGCTTACTCAGCGCTTACCGGCACCGCTATCCCGACGATGCCGAACTGAACGATCTGGCCGACGATCTGGACTATGACTTTATCGTTGACGATGTGCAGAAGATGATTGACTCCATGGAAAATGGCGCTCAACGCATCAGTGAGATCGTGCGATCGTTGCGGACATTTTCACGACTGGACGAAACCGAGGTGAAATCCGTCGATCTCCATGAGGGCATCGATAGCACCCTCACCATCTTAAATACACGCTTTCGGATGTTTCCCCATGGTCAGCCGCTCCGA
>RDYZ01000344.1 GCA_004293855.1 Oscillatoriales cyanobacterium
GTTTGATTGTGCGCAATACAGTTACTGGTTCTGGTGGGTTCTTAGCTTAGAATTTTGGCCGGGAAAACGGACAACTTCGGGTAATATCCCAGCCTCCACTACCCAAGACGTGACCTGATCCAACCTAAATCGAGTTTCAGGTGTCGCAGATCAGCCAGACCCACAGGTATCTCTCAAAAACTCGGTGAGCTGAAATATCACGGTCAACCCCAAGACAAGGTCACCCCTTCTCCTGTGGTGGCGATGTGGCAAATTACCCCAGCGGACGAGTCAAAAATTCAAAACTGTGGACGATCGAAAGATGGCCATGGCTCGCGAGGCTATGGTCACTCTCCAGTTCGACCAGTTCAACCCAGGCTCGATCGCGGGCATACATTCGGCTCGCCGCGATCGGAATTACTTCATCCTGAACCCCGTGAATGATCAGGGTCGGAACCGATCGGGTTAATTGGTCAGCATCGTAGCGTTCGAGGTCGCGCACAAAGGCGTAGTCGAGATCGCGATCGCAGTTATCGCCGTAGTGGAACAGCGACATTGTGCCGGTGCGTTGCCAGCGATCGAGCTGATCGCGATCGAGGGTGGGGAGCCAGTGGGAGAGGAACCCGAAGGCGGGGGCGAGTAACACGAGGCGTTCGATGTTGGGGTGCTGCTCGGCCAAGATCGCGGCGGTCAAGCCGCCCAAGCTGGAGCCGACGATCGCGGTGGGGCGATCGCCGATCAGTCGTGCCACGTCTGCAAGCTGGCGTGAGAGGGTGAGCGATCGAAAGTCGTCGCCGTTGAGGTCTGGGATTTGGAAGGTGAGGCCACGGGGTTGGCAGTAGGCTTGGAAGCGTCGGGCTTTGAACGATCGTGGGCTGGAGGCGAAGCCGTGCAGGTAGATGTATTGCATAACGATTGAGTCAGTGGATGATCTCAGGTTTACATGCCTCAAATAGGTTTACAAACAACTTTTGAACTTCAATTCAGTTTGATCAAGACTACTGGACTCCCAAAAAGTTCAGACAAACTAAATTTAGTCAAAACTCGAAAATGTATGCTGAATGTTACAAACTTAATTCAACATATTTCAACTATAATCTGCTGTAGAAAAGTAGTCACTCAGAAACTCCTCCAAAGATTCAGTCCGTATTATTACAGCCAATCATGAACAACAATTTTCCCTACGCGACGAAGCTACGAAAATCTACAGAGACAATTATTCACCTAACCGAAGTTGAGTCAACCCTGCGCTCACAGGATATTGCCGCGATCGAACATTCCTTACGAAACGTAACTTCACCAACCTTTGAAATTGCCTTCGTCGGTGCATTCAGTGCTGGTAAATCCATGCTAATTAACGCATTGCTTGGCAGGGAGCTACTCTATAGTGCTGAAGGTCATGCAACGGGTATTGAGTGCTACATCGCCCATGCAGAGTCTGATCAAGAACGTGTGGTCTTAACTTTTCTCAGCAGCCAAGAAATTCAATCTGAAGCACAAGTGTTACTTCAAGAATTAGGAGTTACAGCCAAGGTTGATTTTGAGAGTACTGAGACAGTCGCGACCATACTTGATACTTGTACTAAGATTGTTGAGAAAGAAGGGGGAGATAGTAAATCCGAAAAAGGGAAAACCGCAAAAGCTCTCAAGCTTTTAATGGAAGGTTGGGATGCAAATCGTGAGCATATCGAGCATAACGAGAATGCAACCTATGCGATGGAACAGCTTGATTTGACGACACTGCAAGACGGTGCAGCTTATGCACGTCGAGGTTGTAATAGTGCTGTACTCAAACGTTTGGAATATTACTGTCACCATGATTTGCTGCTTGACGGTAATATATTGGTCGATTTACCAGGGATTGATGCTCCCGTAAAAGAAGATGCAGCATTGACCTATGAAAAAATTGCCCGTGAGGAAACATCTGCGGTAGTTGTTGTGTTAAAGCCTGCTTCTGCGGGAGATATGACACGTGAAGAAACTGATTTACTAGAGGTGATTCGTAATAATCAGAGTATTCGCGATCGTGTCTTTTTTGTGTTTAACCGCATCGATGAGACTTGGTATAACATGCAACTTCGCCAGCGTCTCAATTCACTCATTTCAAGTCAATTTGGTGACAGCTCACGCTTATATAAAACGAGCGGATTGCTAGGGTTTTATGGGAGCCAGATTCAGAAGGCAAGTAAGCAAGATCGCTTTGGTTTAGATTCGATTTTTTCGGACAGTATCAAAAATACAGAAATTTTAGAAGAGACACCACAGTTTGTCTATGAGTTTAATCGTTATTGTTCTAGTTCAGGGAAGTTACCTGCTAATCAATTTCGGATCTCAGTGAATAACTATGAGAGTCAAAATGAAAATTATATTCGTATTTTAAATGAATACGGAACGCCGCTAATACAGCAGTTGATTGATGATAGTGGAATCGAAGTATTTCGTACAGCGGTGACGCGATATCTCACAGAAGAAAAGCGGCCTCAGCTTTTTGCGGCCTTGGCAAATGATTTACAACCAGTGTGTGTTGCCCTGCGGCGTCTGTATCTTGAACGTTGGCGAGAGTTAGACAGTCAACCGACAGAAATTGAGGGAATTAAGTCAAAACGTTTGGAGGGTCTAAATCATGATTTAGTGCGATTAGGCACAGAATTTAAGGATCATATTGAGCGTGAAATTAATACAGTTGTTACGAATCAGCTTTTAAGTTTTGAGGATGATTTTAAGCGTTTGCAGGTTCGGATGATGAGCCGTTTAGAGGAACTGCTCAATAGTTTTTCTGTGAAACAGGTTTACCAGCAGGCAACGTTAGCACATCCACGTAATTCTACCGCTCCTTTTTTGGCAATTTTGGTTGAAGCTTTTTACTATCTATCGAATGAGCTAGAAGATGTGCTGATCGCAGAAATAGAACGGACAATTGATCGCTTCTTCAAGCAGTTACTTGATCGCATTCGTCATCAAGATTACTACCGTGAGCTATGTCGTTTAATGGGAAGCGATATTGGTTTAGAAGAACGTTTAGGAGACATTCAGCGATCGGTCTATTTAACCTTGCGGAGTGAGGCGAGTACGGAGTGCGATCGCTATGTCCGAGAAAGTCCGGAATTTTATCGAGAGGATTCGGCTTCAATTTTTCAGTTTCGTGAAGTCTTAATGAAAACATCGTCGGGTTATGACTGTTTGCCAATGGTGGAAGCAGAACCTGCGATTCGTCAGTTATTAAAATTAGATTTTGAGCCAAAGGTACAACGGACAGTACAAAGTACATTTCGGCAGGCGGTTAGCCAGACGTTGAAGTCGCAGCTTGTACCGTTGGCGGCGAACTATTCAGAGTTCATTCTGGGTGAGTATAAAACGGCTCGATTGCATTTAGAGTCAACGATCGAGAAGGAGGCTCAAGTACAGTTGGCGATGTTATCCAGTGATCGTGATGCGTTACGGGTTTCGATCACAACTTATAATGATGCTGTGCGGGTCATTGATGAATGTTTGCAATCGGTGGGTTG
>RDYZ01000345.1 GCA_004293855.1 Oscillatoriales cyanobacterium
GCGATCGGCTGTCAAACCCACATCCTCTATCGCGCTCCCAATGGTCGCCCCTTTGATGAGCAGATCGCCGGATATCATCCCCAACGCTATCGTCAGGGAGTGGCAGAACTGGAGCGTCGGTTACGTCCGGCAAAATCGGGGCGATCGCGGCGGGTTCGCAAGGCTCGCGCGGTGTTAGAGGCTCCTCACAATGATTTTCTGAAGCCCCGTCGTGCTTGAGTTTAAGTTTGGGGGAGAGATGTGCCGAGGAACGGTAAACCGCAGGGGGTCACCGTTCCCGACACCCGCATCCCTACCGCAACGCCTTAAACGAAACCTTAAGGCCATCCCGAGGGCGGGGACTGGGGACAACAACAAGATCGAGATCTTGATCGGGCAATAATTCCCAGGTGTAGCGTTGCAGTAACTTCGCTCCAAAAATCCGCAGTTCGAGGCGGGCGAATTCCTTCCCGAGGCATTCCCGCAGCCCACCGCCAAAGGGAACATGGCTAAAGGGCTTGGCCTTATCTTCCGCACGATCGGGGCTGAAACGATCGGGGTCAAAGCGATCGGGATCGGGGAAAGCGTCCGGATCGGCATGGGTGGTGTTAATTCCCGCTAAGACACTCCAACCGGAGGGAATCTGATACCCCTCGTATTCGCAGCTTTGGATCACGTCCCGAAACACACCACCCACCGGCGGAATCAAGCGCATCACCTCACGCATCACCTGATCGAGGTAGGTCATGGATTTCAGGGAGTCGAGACTCAGCGGCTGATCACGAAACGCTTGCTGTTCCGCGCGGGCTTTCGCCTGAACCTCGGGGTACTGTGCCATCAACAAACAAAACGAGGTGACCGCCGAGGTTAAGGTTTCATGGCCTGCAAACAGGAAGAGTAAAATCTGATCTTTGAGCTCTTCCACGCTCAAGTGTTGGCCGTCTTCGTCGGTTTCGCGCAGCAGAATACCCAGGGCATCATCGCCGATCGTGCCGGATTGTTGCCGATCGCGAATCAGGCGTTCCAGTTCGTGCAGGAGTAGGGTGCGGCTATTCCAGGCTTTGCCGAATCGTGTCCAGGGCAAGCGCAGGGGCAGGCTAAATAAACCACCGCACCAGGTTTCAAACCATTCACCGAGGGGAGTTTCGGAAGCACGATCGATCCCGACAAACAGTTTGCAGGCAATATCAAAGGTGTAGTTGCGGAGTTCGGGATACCAGGTGATCTCACCTTGGTCGATCCAGCGTTGGCCGTACCGATCGCTGATCGCCTCGATCGTGGGGATGTAGCTTTCGAGAGCGCGGGGCTGGAACGCTTGCACCATCAATTTACGGCGCTGGGCGTGGAGACCACCCTGTTGGAGCGCTAGCGACAGGGGACCCAGTAGAGCTTTGACGCTGGGCGGCCAACCCACTTGAAAGTATTGGTTTTCATGCATCAAAACGAAGCGGATCGCGTCTGCTCCTTTGACGAAAATGGTTTCTTTACCCAGGAGTCTTGTTTTAAAGAGGGGGCCGTATTGCTGGTGGCGTTTTTGGGCAAAGTTGGGGTCGCGGAAAAAGTCGAGGGTTTCACCCAGGATGGGTAAACCAACGTTACCGGGCGGAAGCAGGGGGCTGGGGCGAGTCATGGAGATGGCAGAACAATCGACGATCGTGACAATAAACGGGGGCTTTAGTGGTAATTTAGCGCGAGTTCGAGATCGCAAACCGCACAGAACTCCTGCACGACCCGGCCCAAACGACACGATCCCCCCGGCGCATGGCTCGGACGCGATGGGGAATTTTGCGGTTTTGCGTTCTGTGGTCTTGTGCCGCCGATCGGGTTTCCCCTTTCCGGCTCCCCGACTCGCGTTACGCTTGAAAATCTATCCTGTAGGGTTCTCGGGTCTGATGACGACCGCTTCAACCTCACACTTTGACTTAACATCGCCGATCGTGCCGATGCGCTGGCTGAATTTTGCTCGCCCCGCTGACCTCCTGACATTTCCCATCCAGGCGCTGCCGATCGTCATGCAGTCTGCGGTCTGCGATCGGCAACGCGAGATGATGCACCTCATGCAGGAGGGCATGACCTCAACAACGGTGGCGACCTCGGGAGGCTTAGAAGGCGGGGTGAGTTTGGCGGAAACAAAAGCCTCAGCCACCGACCCAACCTCAGCGACCCAATATCAGCGGGTCGCCATTTTAGTCGCCGATCCGTGGGAATGCCTGGTGTCGGCGATCGCGGCTCATGGTCTCCAGTGCGATGTTTTTCTGGGTGATCCGAGTTGGTCAGAGACGGAACGTACAGCGATGTTCGCCCAGGTTCAACCGGCAATTATGGTGCACGATCGCCCTCACGCTTCCGCTCTGGCCCAATCTCTACCCAGCGATCCAGCGTCCTTGACCGATCGCCCTCGTGACTTCAGCGGCCCCATCCTCCAATCCGGCGGCGTCACGCTTGAACGCACGCTCCACTCTCCCAATCGCGCTATCCCACCACAGCCAACGCCCGATCGTGATCCGTACTGGGCGATTCCGACCGGTGGCACTTCCGGGCGCATCCGCTTCGCCTGTCATACCTGGCAGACCCTGGCCGCTGCCGCGATCGGTGTCCGTGAGTTTTTTCAGAGCGATCGCCTCAATTCGTTTTGCTGCCTGCCGGTGTTTCATGTTAGCGGTCTGGCTCAAGTTATCCGTGCCCTCATCAGCGGTGGCCAACTGGCCCTTGCCCATCCCTCCATCCTGCGTTGCGAGCAAACCCCCCCTTCCATCCCCCCCGATCGCAACCTGCAAACCTTTTGGCTCTCCCTGGTTCCGACCCAACTTCAGCGTTTGATCGATCGCCCCGCTTGGCTCCCCTGGCTCCAGCAATTTAACGTCATTTTTCTAGGGGGCGCTCCCGCCTGGGACGAACTCCTGATCGCCGCCCGATCGCAGGGTTTGCGACTCGCCCCAACCTTTGGCATGACCGAAACAGCCGCCCAAATTGCCACCCTGCACCCTGATGATTTCCTCGCGGGTCGCACTGGTTGCGGTCGTGTTCTACCCCACGCCCACCTTAGCCTTGTCCCAGCACCGGACATCGTCCCTGCCCCTATTTCTAACCCAGACTCTCCCCGAGCGCAGCCCTCCCCCAACTTTGGCTTAATCACCATTCGTGCCCGATCGCTCTTTTTGGGCTACTACGATGCCAAACTCGCTGCCGCCGACCCGGCCACGGCGGTGATGCCCTGGTCTAGTGATGATCTGGGCTACTTTGACGCCGATGGAAGTCTGCACCTTGTGGGACGGGCAAGCCAAAAGGTGATTACCGGGGGCGAAAAGGTCTACCCCGAGGAGGTTGAGGCCGTGATTCGTGCAACGGGTTTAGTCCGGGACGTGGCGGTGATTGGACTGCCCGATCGTGAGTGGGGTCAAAGTTTAGCGGCGGTTTATGTTCCGTGGGATACACCGATCACAGAGGATGTCTGGAATGCTGGCGAGCCACGATCCGATCGTTCAACGGATC
>RDYZ01000494.1 GCA_004293855.1 Oscillatoriales cyanobacterium
GCCAAAACCTGCGCGGCTGCACTCGCCGCCCAAACCCAAGCCCAGCAGCTTCAGGACGCGATGCAAAACCTGAAGCAAACCGAGGCGCAACTCGTCCAAAACGAAAAAATGTCGAGCCTGGGGCAAATGGTGGCCGGTATCGCCCACGAAATTAACAACCCCGTAAATTTCATTTCCGGCAACCTGACCCACGCCAGTACCTACATCACCGATCTACTCAATCTGGTGCAAATGTACCAGGATCACTTTCCCGATCCCGGCGAAGAGTTGGAAGAGGAAATGGAGGACATCGAGCTGGAATTTATCCAGGAGGATTTGCCCAAACTGTTGGATTCCATGCGGATGGGAGCCGATCGCATCCGGGAAATTGTCCTCTCCCTCCGCAACTTCTCGCGCCTCGATGAAGCCGAAATGAAACCCGTGAAGCTGGAAGAGGGCATCGATAGCACCCTGTTAATTCTCCAAAGTCGGCTCAAGGGCAAAAGTGGCCGTGCCATCGAGGTGATCAAGCACTACGCCGATCTACCGCCCGTTGATTGTTACCCCGGTTCGCTGAATCAAGTGTTTATGAATCTTTTGGCGAATGCGATCGATGCTGAGGATGAGTTACGCGAGGTGGAGGACGGTCATCCCGCGATCACCATTACGACAGAGCCAATTTGCTCTACGCCTGACGTACAAGATCCCGATCGCGTCCGGATCACCATCGCCGATAACGGTAGTGGCATTCCCAATGCGATCGTCAAACAATTATTTGACCCCTTTTTCACCACCAAACCCGTCGGCAAGGGAACCGGGCTCGGCCTCTCCATTTCCTACCAAATCGTGGTCGATCAGCATGGTGGCAAGCTGTGGTGTGAATCGGAGGTCGGGCGCGGTACGTCGTTTTTTGTTGAGATTCCGGTACGTCAGAAAGAACTGAATGGGTGACATACTTTTGAGCTTTCAGGAGCTACATGCTCAAAGCCTGGAAGATAGGATCGCCGTAAACTGGTCAACGCACACAATGTATGGGTGGTGATGCAAGGTAATGGGATTTCCGATGTGTAGCACTTGAGAAGCTGTTTTTAAAGAAAGATGAAGAGGTAGTGGTGAAAAGCTGAATGAGGGTGGAGAGTAGGGAGGAAGGTAGGAGAAAACA
>RDYZ01000346.1 GCA_004293855.1 Oscillatoriales cyanobacterium
CGCCACCGCGTCAGCCCCCACAAAATCGCCGCCACCGCCGCACAAACCGCATAATCCAGCACAAAAATCCGCCGCACCGTCAGCACTCCCGGCAACACCAGCACCAGCAACGCCGCCCAAAAGCCGATGCTCAATTGCTGTGGGTCTGTCGATGGCTCCGATTTCTCGTTATCGACGTTATCGGCGTGATCGAACAAGCACCGCCCGAGGCCATAGGTAGCCGCCAACAGCACCAACGCCGCGATCGCATTCACCCACAACGCCCCATCCGCCGATCGTCCTACTCCGTTTGTAATTCCCCCCGCTATCCCATACACCAGCGGCGGAATCTTCGACGACAGCAACCACAACGACGTCCACCACTCGCCCGACAGCCAATCACCCCAAGACCCCGCCGCGATCGCCCGCCCGTAATTCAGCGCCCCCGTTAAATAATCCGCCTCATCCCAATCTGGCACATGGCGATCAAGCGCCAGCCAGAGCCGATCCCACACCACGATCGCCAGCCACGCCAGACCCAACAGACCGCCTTCCCACATCCACCGGGGATCACCGCCCCCCGCCTGCTTACTCCAGCGCTTCATCAATCGATGCCCAAACGCAACAATTCGCGATCGTTTCTCTCCCCGGAAACCGACCACCCGCGAACGTAGGTATCTTGGAGAGTAAACTTGCAGAAGTTCACATCGAGGTTTCCCAAACTTCGTGACAACCGTGCAAATGTGCTAATCCCTAGACTCATCAAACAATTTTCATGAATAACCTTTTCGGACGTGTGAGCCGCACGATCGCCGCCACCGCCGCGATCGCCTGCGTCGGATTCACCTCCAGCGCCCGCGCTGACGAGCTGTACAACCCGCAGACCTTCCCCAGCAGTGGCAGCATCAACGGCGTCCTCTCCGAAGCTGGAATTCCCACCGGTATGGGTGGCTATGCCTACGACTACGTTGTCAACCTCAACGAAGGTGATCGCATCGAAATCGAAGCCTTCTCCGATAGTTTCGACACGATTGTGACACTGATCGGCCCCGATGGCTCGACGATCGCCGAAAACGACGACGGCCCCGACGGATCGACCAACTCACTCATGTACACACGCCTCACCGCATCCGGGCGCTATATCATCCGTGTCCGCGCCTTTGGCACCGCAGGCGAAGGTCCTTTCACCGTTGACCTGGTACGGTTACGCCCCATCTAAAGGCATTGCCCTCCACAAAACCTCAAAGCTTTGGGATACGGGGAGTTCAGCTATCGATCGGGAAATACCATCCCATAACCGCCAGAAAAAAATCCAGATAGTTGCCAATCCTCAAAACATGCGCTAAGCTATCTAAGCGTTAAAAAAAGCGCCGGGATAGCTCAGTCGGTAGAGCAGAGGATTGAAAATCCTCGTGTCCCCGGTTCAAGTCCGGGTCCTGGCATATTAGCAATCAAATAGGCGACTGTTAGGCTGTAGCAGTTGGGTTCTTCAAAGCCTTTGAACTATTGCGGTCAAAGGTCCCTAATCCTAGTCGCACATTTCGCGTGTTAATAAGGTAGGAGCTTCGATCACGCCTTTGTGGGTTTTTGATACTTCCTGAAGTTAGCTCGCAGTGTGCTGTCGCTAGCGTTAAATGTGCCTTGCATTGTTTTGGGGATATCGGGTGGTGAGGTTGTATTTCTCATTCGCCTCGATCATGTTTGGCCAACAGGCACCTTGCCGCTGCTGTTTCTACAGCCGACTCGGTCTATGACTCTGTATGGGCTTTTCTAGTTGGGTCTAAAAATGCGGCGGTCCTTACCAAAATAATAGTGATCTAAAGCCCCGTCCTTCCAGGGCGGATTGTGTAACATCGACAGTAAGCGTCAGCACAGCCCATGAAAGCACGACAGCGTCACCGAATCTATCCCAATATGCCCCAGCGTCGAATGTTGGCGCAAACCTTTGGCTGCGTACGAGTCGTATTCAACGATGCTCTAAGACTGCGCCAGGAGGAATATCGAACCAACGGAACAACCATCAGCAGCAGCGAACTGCAAAAACAACTGATCACTCAAGCCAAACACACAAGCGAACGGTGGTGGTTAGCAGAAGTCACGAGCATTGCCCTGCAACAGTCCATACAAGATGCCTGCCTTGCCTTCAAGAACTTCTTCCAAAGTCGGAAAGGTCAACGGAAAGGCAAGAAAGTCGGCTTCCCGCGATTCAAACGAAAAAGCAACGCCCAAGCTTTCCGATTGACTCGTGGTGGCTTCAAGATTCGCGATAACGGCAAGCTATATCTAGCGAAGATTGGCGACGTCAAAGTTCGATGGTCGTGCGAACTGCCATCAGAACCATCATCAGTCACAGTCATCCAAGATGCAGCCGGACGCTATTTTGTCAGCTTCGTGTGTGAAGTTGAACCAATTCAACAGCCCACCCCGAACGACGATGTAGGAATCGACCTGGGCATTACGACCTTTGCCACCCTCAGCACAGGTGAGAAGATTGCTAACCCGCGCATCCTGCAAAAACAGCTCAAAAAGCTGCGTCGGCAGCAACAGTCGTTGAGCCGGAAGGTGAAAGGCAGTAAGCGCTACCAGGTCGCCCGCCGTAAGGTGGCTCGACTGCACGCCCGCATCAAAGACACCCGCACCGACTTCCTACACAAACTGTCAACCCGACTCGTGCGCGAGAACCAAGCGCTCGTGTTGGAAGACCTGAACGTGTCAGGAATGTTGAAGAATCGTCGGTTAGCGCGGGCGATTAGTGATGTGGGTTGGCGACAGTTTCGGACGCTGCTAGAGTCGAAATCGATTCGCTACGATCGCGCTCTCCAGGTCATCAACCGATGGGAGCCGACGAGTCAGCGCTGTTCGTGCTGCGGGCAGATTGGCGGGAAGAAGCCGCTCGATGTTCGCACCTGGACGTGTTTGCATTGCGGTGCGGAACACGATCGCGATATTAATGCAGCGCTGAATATCAAGAATGTCGCGGCGGGACACGCTGAGACTACTTTAAACGCGCGTGGAGGATTGCAGAAGACTGGCAAGCCAGCAGCAGCCGATGAAGCGCGAACCCGTCTAGAAGTTGAGCAACTCAGTTTGTTTGCTTGCTAGGGAATCCCCGCGCCTTTAGGCCGGGGAGGATGTCAAAATCTAGGATTACAACAACATTTAAAAATCACGTCTTCGTTCCATGCTGGATACGAAGACGATCGGTATTTTTCCAAAAAAATACAAAAACTAAAACTATAGTCAGCTCACTCAATCATTTTTAGAACCTATCGAGAGCGTTGAGCGGAGTCGTTGGCGTAGCCTTCGCACAGCGAATAACGCGGTTTTTGAGCAAATGGAACAGAGTCAATAGATCTCGTTTTTTATTGAACTGACTATATTTAGTCTCTCTGTCTTTCTTTTTGACCTAAGATATTAAGAAGCTGTTTCTAAAGATCGCTCAAACCCTTGTCCTATATAAGATTTCCTGAACCCTTGTCCTATATAAGATTTCCTGCTTGAGTCAAAAAACGCTGAAATCCTTATGCGTCAAGGGTTACAAAATAGTTTAGAAACAGCTTCCAACGTCTGTCATTTCTAACAATCCGAACCTCTTCGTTAATCTATGTTAGTTAAAACTAAACTCAGGATCAGTAGGCGAGCCAGAAAAAAATCGATTGAGGCCAAAGCCGAACATCCTACGACTAAATTGTGGTCTTCTAGCTCAGCATCCTGTTTTCTGCAACTTAATCCTCCGCCTAAACTCATTAGTATTCGCCCTTGAATTGATAGATTAGATCCGAGTTTCATGATTAATAAGTAAAAAATTAATTAAGATGCCTTGAGTCTAAGTAACCATCAGTACTTCAAATCTACTCAGTGCTTGGAAGTATTTTATAGATCTCGTGATTCAGGTAGTTAATGTCCCTTGCATACATAGGAAAATATTTCGCTCAGGAATTCAAAAGTCAACATGTAACCTAGCTTTCTTGTTCCAAATATTAAAACTTTCAAGCCTGTAGTATTGAATTGAAGTAACATATTTTTATGACTCCAAATACATTCATTTTAAGTATCGTCAAGAAAAACCCGCTCTTAGTTAGCCTTGCTTTGCTATCAAGCTTTTCTGGTGCTATTTTTAGCAGCGTGAGTATTGCCTTAATTGTCCCGGTTGTCCTAAAACTCTTAAATTTTGGAGACGAAATGTTTCAGGGAGGGCCACCAATACTCATGAAAATTTTGGCATTAGCCGACCCATTCCCAGAGGAATGGCAGGGGCCGATCCTAGTGGCAATTATCCTAGGTATGATTGGTCTCAAGAATGCAGCAGTCTATGCTACTGAATATGTCAATGGCTTACTCAGTCGCCGTACAACGTCCTATCTACAAGTTTCTGCACTGCGTCTGCTACTAAGTGTTGATCTAGACTTTTTTACGAAGTTTAAAATTGGAGACATCACAAATCGCTTTGGTAATGAAATTACGCGAGCGGCAGGAGCCTTAACCTCCAGTGTTAACTTAGCCTCAATCTCAATTACGATTCTGGGCTTCTCTATATTACTGGTCTCCATTTCATGGCAGCTAACAATCGTTGCAACCCTTTCCCTAACGATCGCAGCGCTATTAAACCAAACTTCAATTCGGCGAGCCAAAGGCTTTGGTGCTATCCTGTCGCAAAAAGCCAGTCAACAATCATCACGGTTTCTTGAAGTCCTCCGAGGTATTCGTCTGCTGAAAACCGTAGGGGAAGAGCAACGTGAAATTGATGAGATATCAAGGTTAATTGCAGAGCGAAACCACGCCTCGTTCCAATCCCAAATGAACTTTGCACTGATCAATCCAGTTAATGAACTAGCTGGTATTGCATCACTTCTCATTATTGTTCTTTGGGGACGGACATTTTTTGCAGAGAGCATTCAATCGTTGTCGGGGGTTATTTTAACGTATCTTGTCTTATTATTCCGACTTTTACCCTGTATCTCTCAGCTCAATCGAACCCGTGGTCAGTTATCGAACTATATCGCTAGTATTGATATTGTTTCTGATTTTCTTGACACCTCTAATAAGCCGTTTATGAAGGCAGGAAATCTAGAATATTCCCGATTGGAACGCAGAATTCGGTTTGAAAATGTGAGTTTCTCGTATCCAGGTGCAGAGGAACATGCGCTCAACGAAATTTCACTCGAAATTAAACGGGGTGAGACCGTTGCCTTGGTGGGAAGTTCTGGGGCTGGAAAGTCTACCCTGGCCGATTTACTGCCACGTTTTTACGATCCGAGTGAAGGACGGATTACGTTTGATGGCAAGGACTTGCGTGACTTTTCCCTACGATCGATCCGTCGTGCTATGGGGGTCGTCAGCCAGGATACGTTTCTGTTTAATAACTCTATTCGCTATAACTTGATGTATGGCAGCGAGGAGAAGACGGAGGCGGATCTCATTGATGCGGCGAAGCGTGCCAATGCCTACGAATTTATTATGAGTATGCCGGAGGGGTTTGATACACAGGTGGGTGAGCGTGGTGTCATGCTGTCTGGTGGACAACGTCAGCGTTTAGCGATCGCTCGGGCATTACTACGGAACCCCGATATTTTAATTTTGGATGAAGCAACCAGTGCGCTGGATACGGTCTCTGAGCGTTTGGTACAACAGGCGATCGAGGAATTGTGTAACGATCGGACAACCCTGGTTATTGCTCACCGCCTCTCAACGATTCGCAATGCGGATAAAATTGTGGTGATGGAACAGGGGCGTATCGTCGAGGTGGGCTCCCATCATGAGCTGATTGAAAAAGGATCGGCCTATGCCAGTCTGTATGATGCCCAGTTCTCCCAGGAGAATAAAGATGCACTCCAACGTGCACGGGTTGAAACCTTAATGGATATGTCCTACGAAGTGCGGACACGCCTCAATCCGATGATTGGTTTCCTGAATTTGCTCGTTGATGATGATGTGGAATCTCCAGAAGAACGTCAAGAGTTAATTGAGGATTCCTATGATGCCTCGGTTCGCTTACTCAGAACGCTTCAATATATGGAAAATAGTGCGAAGTCTGCCACAATAGTGCGAAGTCTGCCACTCAATCGAGTTAGTTAAAATAGCACACTGTTATAATTAGTTCGCTAAAGAACGAGACCTATTGACTCTGTTCTATGTGCTTAAAAACCGCGTTATTCGCTGTGCGAAGGCTACGCTAACGACTCCGCTCAACGCTCTCGATAGGTTCTAAAAATGATTGAACTGACGATAAGAAAAGTCACACGAACTGGGGGACTAAGATAGACGATAAACATTTGGAATTTGTGAACCGTTTAACAGCAAAACTTGACC
>RDYZ01000347.1 GCA_004293855.1 Oscillatoriales cyanobacterium
GTCAACTTCGACGACAAGTTCAGCGACGTCAACTTCGACGACGGGGTCAACCAGTACTAGCACCGGTCAGACGAGCGGGGCGCTGCCTGACGGTGATGATCAGTTGGTCGCGACCGAGACCTTTAGCTTCGATGTTGCTGATGCAACCTCAAATTTAATCGCGTTGAGTGCTGCGACAAAGTGGTAACGCCCTGAATCCTCTAGCTTGTTCAAAGCGAGAGACCGGACGCGGCACGACTTACTTGACTTTGCAGGAAATCAGCTCGTGTCGCGTTTTCATTGTTTTTGGCCATCTTTTCACAAGTTACGACCCCTATGACTGACGTTACAGCTTCTCAACGTACACTCCTGATTGGTTGGGATGCGGCAGATTGGAAAGTTATTACCCCGCTGATTGATGCGGGCAAGATGCCGAATCTCAAGCGTTTTCTGGATGCCGGGGTAATGGGCAACCTCTCCACGCTCTATCCTGTGTTGTCGCCGATGCTTTGGACGTCGATCGCGACGGGAAAACGCGCGTATAAGCATGGCATTCATGGCTTTTCCGAACCCGATCCAGATACGGGCGGTGTGCGTCCGATTAGTAACCTGAGCCGTAAAACCAAGGCCATTTGGAACATCCTGAACCAGGAGGGCAAACGCTGCAATGTTATTTCCTGGTGGCCGAGTGATCCGGTGGAGCCCATTAATGGCGTGATGGTCTCGAATCACTATCAGGAAGCGCCGGAGGGCCGCGTGAAACAGTGGTCGGTGAAGCCGGGAACGATTACGCCGGAGCGCCTGATCGAACCGCTCGCGAAGCTCCGCATTGCGCCGTGGCAAATTGACAGTGGGCAGTTGCGGCATTTTGTGCCGTTGGCGGCGGAAGTTGATCAAAGCCAAGATCGGCGTTTGTACATGGCGGCGAAGATTTTGTCGGAGTGTGCCACGGTTCATGCGGCGGCGACGGGCGTGATGCAAAATGAGCCGTGGGATTTCATGGCGGTGTACTACGACTCGATCGACCACTTTGGTCATGGGTTTATGCGCTACCACCCACCGCGATCGCCTTGGATTTCCCAGCGAGATTTTGAGTTATATAACGGTGTCGTCGAAGCGGGCTATGTGTTCCACGACATGATGTTGGGCACAATGATGGATCTGGCGGGTGAGGACACGACGATCATGTTGGTGTCTGACCACGGTTTCCATCCCGATCGCCTCCGCCCGCAACACGTGCCGAACGAACCGGCAGGCCCCGCCGAAGAACACCGCCCCTTCGGTATTTTCGCGATGAAAGGGCCGAACATTGCCAAGGATAAAGTCATCTTTGGGGCGAATTTGTTGGATGTGACGCCGACGCTGCTGGCGGCTTTGGGGCTGCCCCTCGGGCGCGATATGGACGGGAAGCCACTGCTGGGGGTCTTCGAGACCGTCCCGGAGATTACCTGGATCGACAGTTGGGATGAGGTTCCGGGTGACAGTGGAATGCATCCGCCAGGAATGCGGGTGGATGCGGTGGACGCTCACGCCGCGATGCAGCAATTGGTGGATTTGGGCTACATTGAAGAGCTCGACACCGATCGGGAAACCGCCGTTGCCAACACCGCCCGCGAACTGCGCTATAACCTGGCTCGCGACTATATCGGCGCGGGTCAGCCTGGTAATGCGATTCCCATTTTGCAGGAGCTGTGGGAACAGTGGCCCGAGGAAAGCCGCTTTGGGATCAAGTTATTTAACTGTTTACTGACGCTCGATCGCGTGCCGGAAGCGCGATCGACCTTTGAGCAAATCATCGTCAATAAAGAGAAATACTCGGAGATTGCCCGGATTGAGCTGGAAAAGTTCAATGCGGAGCTCGCCCAGAAGCAGGCCGAAAATCCCGAGTTTAAGCTCGATAAAAGTGGCCGTCGTCGTCGCAAAAAGCTACGGGCTCGATCGAAGCTCAACCGCCCAACGCTGGAGTATTTGCGTGGATCTCTGCTCCATGCGGAGGGTCAGCACGAGGCAGCGATCAAGGCGTTCAACCAAGCTCGTGGGACACAGCTTCACAATCGTCCGAGCCTCCTCCTACGCCAAGCCGAGGTTCACCTGGATCAGCGCCAATGGCTCGAGGCGGAAAGTCTCTACAACACCGTGTTGCAACTCGATCCGGTGAACCCCTCCGCCCATGTGGGGTTATGCCAATGTTTTCTCCGCCAACGGCGCAACGAAGAGGCGATCGAGGCGGGATTGGCGGCGCTGAGTTTGATCGCCGATCATCCCCGCGCCCATTTTCTGACTGGGGTGGCGTTGATGCGTTGCCAGCGTTATGACGAAGCGAAGCTTGCCCTCGAAGCCTCGCTAGAGCGTAACCCGATCCAGCCGCTCGCGCATCGTTACCTATCGCAGCTTTACCGTAAGCACCTTGGGGATGTGCCCGCCGCCCAACGCCATCGCACCCTGGCGAAGGAGGCACGCCAACAGCTCAAGCAGCCGCCCGAACTGGCCGCGAATGCCTCGCCGATCGACCCCAGCCGGGAGATTGATCTGGATATGATTCCGCCGATCACCGATCGCAATGGTGCGGCGGATATTCCCCTGCAAAGTTGCATCAGCATCGTTTCCGGTTTGCCCCGTTCTGGCACCTCGATGATGATGCAAATGCTCGCTAAAGGCGGCCTTGATGCCTTCACCGATGGGGTACGCGAAGCCGATACGAATAACCCACGGGGCTATTACGAATTCGAGCTGGTGAAAAATCTTGGGCGAGATAACAGTTGGATTGATCGTGCCCAAGGCAGTGTCGTCAAAATTGTTGCGCCGTTGCTGCCGAAGCTACCCCGCGATCGCGCCTATCGGATTGTCTTCATGCAGCGCCCCCTGTCCGAAACGATCGCCTCACAGCAAAAAATGCTCGAACGCAGCGATCGTGCCGGTGGCAAGCTGACCCCCGAGCGGCTGGCGGCGACCTTCCTCCAGCAAGTCGAAGCGATCGATGCTCTGCTTGCGGACTATCCCCAGGTCAGTGTGCTAGCGGTGAATTATCACGATGCACTGCACGATCCGATCGGTACAGCCCAGCGTTTAGCGGACTTTTTCGATGGTCAGCTTGATGTCAACACTGCCACCACGGCGGTTGATCCAAACTTGCATCGCGAACGTAAAGACGCGGCCAGCCTGAGCCCGGTCTAAGAGAACTTCTGAATAAGTAGTTGCGCTTAGGTTAACCAGCGTTCAAATCAGGAAAGGACGGGAGTAAGCTGAAAGTCAAACCCAATGCTCAGCAGCTCCCATCCTATGCGTCAATCATATCCAATGTGAGTTCGATGGCGGCTGAAACCCGCATTCTCTGGTCAGAAAGACTTGAAAAGCCGTTTTCGTCGAACTCACGTTAGATTGGGTTTGGGTTACCGATCGCGATCGAACGCTCCAATCAAGCCGTCAACGCTTTACGCGCCAGC
>RDYZ01000003.1 GCA_004293855.1 Oscillatoriales cyanobacterium
ATTCCCACGCAGAGCATGGGAACAATATGGAGTGTGGGAACGATAGAATACTAGAGGTTATAGACCTTTGATCAGAGGAGTCGTTTGTGTTGCTACAAGAAGTCAAGGAGCAAGTCTTCAAACTTTCACCCAGCGATCGCCTTGCGTTGATCAGCGCCATTATTGAGTCCCTACAAGATCCGCCAGTTTCCAGGACTGACCGTTCTGGAGCAATTCAGCGGATGCGGGGCTTACTCAAGACCGATCAACCCGCGCCGACCGATGAGGAAGTCGCAGCAATGTTGAACGATCGACGGGTGGAGAAATATCTCTAGTGAGAGTTCTAATTGATACCAATATCGTTCTAGATTTGTTGTTGCAACGAGAGCCATTTTTTCAAGACGCAGACCTTTTATTCCAAGCGATTGATGCTGGTCAAGTCATTGGCTATGTGACAGCGACAACACTCACGGATATTTTCTACATTTCTCGTAAACATACTCGCAGCGTTGATCAAGCACGACAAGCTGTTTCAGAAATGCTGACGGCTATGGTCATTTGTCCGATTGACCGAGCCGTTTTAGAATTAGCCTTCAACTCTGGCTTGGTTGATTTTGAAGATGCTGTTCAAATCTTTGGTGCAGTCGCCCAAGGTCTAGACGTGATTCTGACCCGTGATAATAGAGGCTTTTTAAGTTCGCCCATACCCGTTTTATCCGTTCAGGATTTGTTGCAGCAATTAGGCGAGCAGAATAGGGATTAACTAGTAAACAGAAAGGTAAGCATTGCCCACCTTTCTGTTCACAGCAACAACATTTACGCCGTGACCAACACCTCCGGCAAACGCTTAAACGCCAGCCGCTCATGCTCCACATCCACAAACACCACATCCCCCTCACCAAACTCGCCGCGAAGAATCCCCTTCGCCAACGCCGTTTCGAGCTCCCGCTGGATCGCCCGCTTTAACGGACGCGCCCCGAACGTCGGATCGTAACCCACCTCCGCGAGGAAATCGATCGCACCATTCGATAATTTCAGCGACATCTTCTTGTCCGCCAAACGCTGCTCCAAGCGTGCCACCTGAAGGCCGATAATCTGGCGTAACTCCGACTTGTCGAGACCGTGGAAAACGATCGTCTCGTCAATGCGGTTGAGGAACTCCGGACGGAATTGCGCCCGCAACGCCAACATCACATCCGATCGCATCGACTCATAACGGCTATCATCGCCCGCCGCCTCCAAAATAAACTGCGACCCGATATTGCTCGTCATAATCACGATCGCATTCTTGAAATCCACCGTCCGACCTTGGGAGTCCGTCACACGGCCATCGTCCAACATTTGCAGCAAAATATTGAACACATCCGGGTGTGCTTTCTCCACCTCGTCGAACAGGATCACCGCAAACGGACGCCGCCGCACCGCCTCCGTTAACTGGCCGCCCTCGTCGTAACCCACGTAGCCCGGAGGCGCACCGACCAGCCGCGATACCGCGTGTTTCTCCATGTATTCCGACATGTCGATCCGGACGATCGCCTCGTCAGTGTCGAACAGATACTCCGCCAATGCCTTCGCCAGTTCGGTTTTACCGACACCGGTGGGGCCGAGAAACAGGAAGCTCGCCACCGGACGATTCGGATCGGACAAACCCGCCCGCGATCGCTGGATCGCATCCGCCACCGCCGTGACCGCCTCGGACTGACCGACGACGCGATCGTGCAGTTCGTCTTCCAGGTGGAGTAATTTATCCATCTCCGATGCCACCAGTTTACCGATCGGAATCCCCGTCCACTTGGAAATAATTTCAGCAATATCCGCCTCGGTTACCTCCTCGCGAAGCAAAGCATCACCACGCTCCTGACTTTCGGAGAATTTCGCCTCCAGTTCCGTCATTTCCAACTCCAATGCGGGCAACCGGTTGTATTTCAGCTCGGCGGCGCGGTTGAGGTCGTATTGACGTTCGGCGGCTTCGATTTCCACGTGTAGCTTGTCGATGTCTTCCTTGAGGGCTTTACGCCGATCGAGGATTTCTTTTTCCGCTTGCCACTGGGCGTTAAATGCCGATTGCTGCTCTTTTAAATTGGCAAGATCGCGTTCGAGTCGTTGCAACCGTTCGATCGAGGCGGGATCACTTTCCTGATTCAGTGACAATTTTTCCATCTCGATTTGCAAAATCCGGCGATCGATTTCGTCGAGTTCCTCCGGTTTTGACGTGCTTTCCATTTTTAATTTGGCAGCAGCTTCATCAACCAAATCGATCGCCTTGTCTGGCAAAAAGCGATCGCTAATGTAGCGCGTCGAAAGTGTCGCCGCTGCGACTAACGCACTGTCGGCGATCTTGACATTGTGGTGCGTTTCATAACGATCTTTCAGGCCGCGCAAGATAGAAATCGCATCCTCGACACTGGGCTGATCGACGTAAACCTGTTGAAAACGCCGTTCGAGGGCTGCATCTTTTTCGATGTACTTGCGATATTCATCAAGGGTCGTCGCGCCGATACAACGTAGTTCGCCCCGCGCCAACATCGGCTTGAGCAAATTACCCGCATCCATCGAACCACCGGCAGCACCCGCACCGACTACCGTATGAATTTCATCAATAAACAGCACAATTTGACCGTCAGATTCAGTAACTTCTTTGAGTACCGCTTTTAGCCGTTCTTCAAATTCACCGCGCAATTTTGCCCCAGCGATCAGTGCGCCCATATCAAGGGAAACGAGCTGACGATCCTTCAGGGATTCGGGCACATCACCATTAATAATGCGCTGGGCGAGCCCTTCGGCGATCGCCGTTTTACCCACACCCGGTTCACCGATTAACACCGGATTATTTTTGGTACGTCGTGAGAGAATCTGAACCGTGCGGCGGATTTCATCATCCCGGCCAATCACGGGATCAAGCTTGCCTTCTCGTGCCGCTTTGGTTAAATCTCGGCCATATTTTTCCAGCGCTTCGTACTTGCCTTCGGGATTGCGATCGGTCACTTTTTGGCTACCACGAATGTTCTTGATCGTTTCTTTTAAAACTGTTTCATTGAGCCCGACTTCTTGGTACAAATTCCGTCCAAATCGGGCATCTTTCGCAAAGGCTAACACGAAATGTTCGATGGAAATGTAGTCATCCCCGTAGCTTTTGCGCTGCTTTTCCGCCTGGTCGAGTAGGTCACTCGCACTTTTGCCCCAATACACACTACTGGTGGGGCTGCTGAGGGTGGGTTGCTGGGCGATAAAGGCTTCGGTGCGCGTTTGGAGCCGATCGACACTCACGCCCGCTCGCGTAAAAATACTCGACGCAATCCCGTTATCCGCAATCAGCGACTTGAAGACATGTTCCGTTTCGATGTTCTGCTGATTCGCCGCTTTAACGAGATCCGTGGTACGGGCGATCGCACTCCAGGCTTGCTCTGTGAATTGTTCTGGGTTGGTCGGTTGCATCGTCTGCTCTCCTACTCGCGAGTGCCGTCCTTCGACAGTCGTATTGTAGGAAAGTGAACGGCCATCAGGGGATCGGACTTTGCGCTATCGCTTAGGTGAATTTCCGCCTACGGTTTTCTGGGTATTCCTCGGCTTGCGGGCATCAACATCCGTCCCGGTGCGGTTGCGGCACACGCTACCATGAATCACAGGACAAGAACGTGATCGTTCCCGAGCCGAGGTGATATTCCCGTAACCGAATTGAGTGTCCAACAAGGTCATCACAACTCCACACTATTTCACGTCCTTATCCGCCGTCCCTATGGCTGACTTTATTCTGAATTCCCACCTCCTCAGTAATCTGACGATCGCCGTTGCCTACGCCACCATTCCGCTGACCGTCCTACTCCATTTCAACTTTTTCCCGAATGCAGCCCGCCCACTCATCGGTCTTGCGGCGGCTTTTGTCCTCTCCTGTGGCGTTGGACACCTGTTGGAGGGCCTCCATCAAGCGGACATTTTGCAGTATTGGCATTGGCTGACGGCGTGTATTTCCTGTATCAGTGCGCTGGCCTTTGCTGTGGTGTTGCCGCAACAACTGCGACGCAATGCCATTCTGGGAACCATTATCGAAAATATCCCGATCGGTCTGGGGCTACTCCGTGAGGACATCGATCGCCGTGGTCAGCGGCGTTTACGGTGGCAACTGGCCTCAAACCGGGCGATCGTGGATCTTGGTCAGGAGTTGTGTGGTCGGTGGTTTGATGAAACGATTTTGGGACAAAGTTCAGACCTAGCGATCGAGACCTTTTTGGATGTCCTCGACACGTCTCACCCGATTTTGCGCCATGAGCTGGAGATTTGCCATCCCCTCAGTGGAGAGTTAGAAACCTACCTGCTGAGTTGTGTGAGTTTGCCGGGAAAGCATCTCTGGATTTTGTGGCAGGATGTGACGGCTCGCAAGGCGGCGTATACCTCCTTGAGCGAAGCAACCGCCCAATTGGAGTGGCAAGCGACCCACGATTACCTGACCCAAGCGGGCAATCTGGTGTTATTCGATCGCTTACAAATTCAAGAACCGAAGCGCTTTTCGGGTTTACTTTCGATTAATCTCGATCGGTTTAAAAACATCAATGAAACGATGGGGCATGACATTGGGGATGTCCTGCTCCAAAGTCTTGTCGAACGGTTTCAGGCACAGCTTCGATCGGGGGATGTGGTGGTTCGCACGGGAGCCGATGCCTTTTTAATCCTGCTCGAAACCACAGACGACAGGATCGATCTCGAAGCACTCACCCAGCAATTTTACGCCGAGATCCGTCGTCCCTTTCTCTGTCGCGATCGCGAAATTCAAATCGACGCCAGTATCGGCTTTGTGGATCATGCTGCCGGAGACCTGGCTCAGATGCGGATTGCAGGCGATATCGCCATGCAGGTGGCGAAAAGCAATCCCCTGGGCAAGCGGATCGTGGTTTGGACTCCGGATCTGATGGAGCAGGTGCGCGATCGGCAAACCATTGCCCTCGATCTAGAGCGTGCCTTGCAACGCCTGCATTCTGGAAGTAGCGAATTTGAATTGTACTATCAGCCGATCGTTCAACTGGACGACCCGAGCCAATGTTATGAAGTCGAAGCGTTAATCCGTTGGGTCTCGCCGAATTTGGGTTGGGTTTCGCCTGGTATTTTTATCCCGATCGCTGAGCAAACCGGCGCGATCGCGCAAATTTCAGATTGGGTGATCGAGCAAGCCATCCGACAGGTCAGTCGCTGGGTTAATCGCCTGCGAATTGCGGTGAATGTCTCACCGTGGGATCTCGAACGTGAAGGATTCGCGGAGCGGATTGTGGGTTTATGCCACCAGTATGACGTCATGCCCTCGCGCATCGCCCTAGAGGTAACCGAGCGAGCGGTTACGGATAAGCAAGAACACTTTGCGATCGCTTTAAAACAGTTGAGTAGCGCTGGAATTCGACTCAAAATCGATGATTTTGGCACGGGTGATTCAGGGCTGGGCCGTATTTTGGAGGGACGCTGGAGCGAGGTCAAAATTGATCGGAGTTTATTACCCGAGAGCTCGCGTGATTTGGGTCGAATTGCCATTTGTCGCGCGATCGCGAACCTGTGCCACGATCTCAACATTCGTTCCCTCGCCGAGGGCATCGAAACTGAAGATCAGCGTCTGCTCCTGCGCGAGTTAAATATTCAAGATGCCCAGGGTTTTTTATTTGCAAAACCCATGACCGAACAACACTTGGCGGATGCGGGGTGGGTGATCCTGGCATCGTAGGGTTCAGCACCCCCAAAGCCGCACCGGCATCATTGCGAAATGTCAGCGATCGTCCAAAAATAATACGATATGTAACGGTGGGCGCTCCGATCCCCGTTCAGCGATGAACCTCAGAGCCGCCGACGAAAACTCTCGGTTACCGTGTCGTGCGGTCGTCATACGTTAGGTTAGTAGGTCAAAACATTGGGAGCGATCAACATGGTGTGGGCATTGGCGCTAGTCTGGGCGATCGGGTCGATGGTGTGGGTTGAACTCGTACGCGATCTGTATCACGCCCTCGCGCACGTATGGGAACCGCTCTATCGGCTCCACGGCTGGCATCACCGTGTCTTTAAAAAGGATTTGACGCCGTTTAACGATCAGATCTACCGCGATGCCCAGTGGTATAACGACTTGCCAGAATCCGGGGTGATGCTTTTGGGCTTATCGCTGTTTTGGCTAGGCGCACGGGCGATCGACCCGGTGGCGGCCACTGGGGGCTGTGCGGTGGGTCTGGCTTATACCTTGATTTATGTATTTGGTGCGGTGGTGCGTGGCCTGGGTTTACCCTGGGCGCACGACTTGACCGACCTGACCCACCAGCCGGGACCCTTTGAAGCGCCGCCATCCCGCTGGTTGGTGAATCGAACCTACCACTGGCGCCACCATTTTGATAATCAAGACGCCTATTTTTGCGGGGTGTTGTCCTTGCTCGATCGCTGGATGGGTACGGCACTCTCATTAAAAAATAAAACGGTTGCGGTAACCGGAGCCTCGGGAACCCTGGGACGGGCGCTGATCGCACAGCTTCATCGATCGGGCGCCAAGGTGATCGCCTTAACCTCCAGCGATCGTGATTTTACGGTCATGCTGGACGGCGAGCCGTTGGATCTACGCACCGAGATTTGGACGATCGGGGATGAGGCCAAACTCGCGAGCCTGTTGGAAAAGGTCGATATTTTGGTGATTAATCACGGCATGAATGCCCATGCCGATCGGTCGATCGCGGCGATCGAAGCCTCCTACAGCGTCAACGCCTTTTCCGCCTTGCGACTGATGGAAACCTTCCTCCAAACCGTCCGCACCAATCGCGATATCGCCCGCAAAGAGGTCTGGGTTAACACCTCAGAAGCGGAGGTTTTACCGGCCTTTAGCCCGCTCTACGAACTGAGCAAGCGAGCCTTGGGGGATTTCGTCACCTTGCGCCGCCTCGATGCACCCTGCGTCATCCGTAAGCTCATCCTGGGGCCGTTTAAAAGTGATCTCAATCCTGTGGGCGTGATGTCCGCCGATCGGGTTGCCCGCCGAATTGTGCGTCTCGCCAAAGGCGACGCCCGTAATATTATCGTGACGATCGACCCGCTGACCTTTGTGTTACATCCCCTCAAGGAATTCGCCGTCTCGATCTATTTCCGCTGGTTTAGCCAACCCTCAGCGCGAACCCTGCCCTTCTCCGAACCCAGCGAGGACGAGGCGGCAACGCTCCAAACCTCCAACGTCACAAACCCACCCGCCGCAAAACCTTAATGCGATGGCCTTGAGTCTCCGCGCTAAGATGCTGATCCCTAGTTATCTTCACCCCTAACACCATGCATGTCTTAATTCCAGCGGCGGGAGCCGGTCGCCGTATGGGACACGATCGCAATAAACTCCTCATCGATCTACTCGGGTTACCCATTCTCGCTTGGACGCTCAAAGCTGTGGCGGCGGCGGATACCGTCACTTGGATCGGCATCATCTGCCAACCCTGCGATCGTCCTGACTTTCAAGCCATTCTCGATCAGCTCAATCTACCGATCCTCATTGAGTTGATTCATGGCGGCGAGACGCGCCAAGCCTCGGTGTATAACGGCATGAAACACCTGCCCCCCGACGCGATCGGTGTGCTGATTCACGATGGAGCCCGGTGTTTGGCGACACCCCAACTGTTCGATCGCTGCGCCGCTGCCCTCGCCACCTGCGATGGTCTCATTGCCGCCGTACCGGTCAAAGACACCATCAAGGTGGTGGATGCCGATGGTCAGGTGTGCGATACACCCGATCGCGATCGGCTCTGGGCGGCTCAGACTCCCCAGGGTTTCACCGTCGATCTCCTCAAAGCCTGTCACGAGCAGGGACGGCGTGAAGCCTGGGAGGTAACCGATGATGCGGCCTTATTTGAGCGGGCGGGGAAAGTTGTCCAAATTGTGGAAGGGGAAGAAACCAACCTCAAGGTCACAACGCCGATGGATTTGGCGATCGCGGAATTTATTTTGCGTCAACGCCAGACACAAGTCGCGGGGTATTCTGCCTAAGTCAAAGGGTCTAAGACTCGGCTTTTAAACAGAATTGATGCTGCCGATACAGAGTGTGGGAAGGATCACACCCTGTCTGAAAATCTATCACCCCCACGCAGAGCTTCTCCCCAGACAAAACGCAAACTGAAGCATTGTCGATCGCGTACTGTTTTCTGTGGTGTGGTGATACCCCGAAAAATCTTTTAAAATCCACCTATCGAGCCCAGTTTCGGATATTTGGCCGATTCAGTCTGCCGCGTGTCGTTACCTCGCAATTTTATATTTCACTTTCAAAGTTCACATTTTGCATGTTAGACGACACCTTCCGACCTGTGACGCTGCGACCCGACGATCGCCACAATCGAGCCCTTCTCGATCAGGTCTACCCTGCCCAGTGGGTTAATCCCAAACCCGCCGATCGTTACGATTTAGTGGTCGTTGGGGCTGGAACGGCGGGGCTTGTCGTGGCCGCCGGAGCCGCCGGTTTAGGGCTAGGGCTGAGGGTGGCCCTGGTGGAACGGCAATGGATGGGGGGGGATTGTTTAAATGTCGGCTGCATACCCTCGAAATGTTTGATCCGATCGTCCCGAGTGGCGGCTGAAATGCGCGACGCGGCCCGTTTTGGTCTTCACGCACCGGAGACGATCGCGGTGGATTTTGCAGCGGTGATGGAGCGAATGCGGGCCATCCGTGCCGACATTAGCCCGCACGATTCCACCGATCGGTTTACGGAGTTGGGTGTGGATGTCTTTCTTGGGCGCGGTCGGTTTGAGGTGGACGATCGTGTCACGGTGACGGACGATCGGGGGGAATGTTCGACCCTACGCTATAAAAAAGCGGTGATTGCCACAGGAGCGCGGGCCACACGTCCCACCATTCCAGGATTAGAAGCCGCAGGATATCTCACCAATGAGACGGTGTTTGCATTAACCGATCGCCCAGCGCGTTTACTGGTGATCGGGGGTGGGCCGATCGGCTGTGAACTGGCCCAAGCCTTTCAGCGTCTGGGTTCCCAGGTGACGCTGATTCACCGGGGTCAGCATCTGCTCGATCGCGAAGATCCCGATGCGGCTGCGATCCTTCAGGCTCAGTTTCAACGCGAGGGGATGACTCTAATGTTGGCCACAGAGCCGACACGAGTTGAGACAACCCCAGCGGGCAAGGTGGTGTATTTCGATCGGGATGGGGTGGAGGAGGGGATTACCGTCGATGCAATTTTGATCGGGGTGGGGCGGACTCCCAATACGGAGGGCTTGAACCTTGAGGCCGTCGGTGTGGCTTACGATCGCCACGGTGTTACGGTCAATGACTATCTGCAAACCACCAATCCCAAAATCTACGCGGCGGGTGACATTTGCCTGGATTGGAAATTCACCCACGCGGCGGATGCAGCGGCGCGAATCGTGATTCAAAACACACTGTTCGCCCCCTTTGGCCAATTTCGCACAAAAATCAGCCGCCTCACCATGCCTTGGGTGACGTTCACCGATCCGGAGGTGGCGCACGTGGGGTTATCCGAGCCTGAGGCTCGATCGCGGGGCATCGCGTACGAGACGATTGTTGTGCCGTTTGATCGGGTCGATCGGGCGATTACCGATGGTGAAACCTCGGGTTTACTGAAAGTGATTCACCGCCAAGGTCGTGACACAATTCTTGGGGCAACACTGGTGTCACGTCATGCGGGGGAGATGATCGGTGAGCTGACCAGTGCGATCGTTAACAACATCGGCCTCGGTCAACTGGCAAGCGTGATTCATCCCTATCCGACCCAGGCGGACTGCATTAAAAAAGCCGCTGATGCCTATAAAAAAACGAAGCTTACCAAGACAACACGTCAATTACTCCGGTTGTTAAATGGTTTTTCCTGAAGCCCTAGCATTGTGATGAGCACTGAGTAGAGTCTTTGGCGTAGCTTTCGCAACGTGCATAGTGCGGACTTGCACTAAAAAAATTAACCTAATTGTGCCACTCACTAAACTAGATTTCGTATGAAATCATTACATTATCTTCTCGTTAATTGGAAGTGTGACCGATAAAACTCCCCCCACAAACAACCTAATTCAGTAACCATTGCCGCTACCATAGCAACCGCAGCAGATGTCGCTCCATCCAGATGATGATGTACACCTAACCCAGCAATCATTAAAAGAATAAATGTTCCTAACCACGTCGCCAAATTGACACGACTTGTCTTACCTTGACTCACTAAAAAACCTTGTCCAGCATTTTGTAATGCTGTAAGTATTGGTATTACTGTACAAACCCAAATTACCGGCTTAATTTGTGCTAACAAAACGGAGTCATGGCCAATAAAACTTGCAATAACTTGATTCCCGATCGGAGTTGCAACCATACTTACTAGAACTAAAGAACAGGCTAATCCAATACTCAATGCAAATACAAACAAATCAAAAAATGGCAAACGTTCTCGATATTTGATCACAATTTGTTGCACCATCCGAGTAGAATTTGCAATAACCAAGACTAAACCCCACGCTGCGGACCAAGAAGCGATCGCTGTTGTTGCATCTGAATCTCGTCCCAAGATACTAAGCAGTAAGGCTCGTCCACCCCAAACAACTAACATCGAATTAGCTAAAGGATAGTAAAATTTCCAGACCTGCTTGATGTTTTGAGGCAGATGAATCGCTGAATGAGCGGGCAAGTCTACAGCAGATTTTGAGTCTGCCAAACCTTCTAAAATTTCCAGATCAGGAACCTGAATATTTCTAACCACTGCACCAAGCTGATAAGCAAAACCAGTGATCAAAATTGCTTCACAAGTTACACCAACCATTAGTGCAGATCCCGCTAGTAACCAGCCTGACAACTTGAGATTAAAACCAATAAAAAGAGTTGTACATAAAATTAATAGCCTTGCCAAGCTTGCCTTTGCCAGCGCAGAACCATGACCGTGGTAAATCAATAATCCCTGAAAATAGCGCCGCCATGCAATCACAAATGCCCACCCACTCATAATCAGGATTGTACTTTGTACAGAGGCGCTTAGATTGGCCGGAATAGCTAGCCATTGACCACCGACTAGTTCAAATATAGGCGGTAATGCTAGTGCATATAGTAAGCCACTTAAAATGCCACCACATAGCAGTGTAAATCGCCACAAAGCTAGCCGAGAAGTCGCATTACCTGCCAGTGCATTAGAAGCATGGAGGATCATAATAATTGGACTTTCAAACAAAACAGCCAATGATTTGGCAACACCTAAACTTGCCAGATTTAGCTGTGAATTTGGCAAATAAGCCAGGGTGACCGTGATCGCTGGATCACCACATGCCATAGTAACGTCACTAAGAGAAAGTGGTAAGAACTCACGCCATAGATCGATCAAAGTAACTGGACGATTTGTATTAATCTGGCTTGATGAATTAGCAGATAGATTTTGAGTATTTTTCATGCTTTGATGAGATCTGAAATTTAATGTGAATATGCCGTCTTTAAAACTATGGGTGATAAATCGTCAATTGCTTTCGTTAAAGATTTGTCTTGGAATAATGTAATATTTTGCTCTTGTAGCCAATCTTGGTTATAGACTGTTTCTAGATAGCGATCACCACGATCTGGATTGATTAATACTATAGTCTGGTGAGCAGTATAGTCTTTAAGATGAGCAAGTGCAGCAGCCGTAATTGCACCGGTTGAAGCGCCTAAAAGCATACCCTCTGTTTGAGCTAAACGATGGCAGATAGAAAAAGATAAAGTGTCTGTGACATTGTAGGCTACGTCAATCATCTTGTCGTTAAAATTTGGAGGTATAAATGATAGCCCTAAACCTGTCATTTTGTAAGGATGACGTGGCATTCCAAAAATTGCCGAACCTGCGACATCTACACCAACAATTCGAGTTTGTGGATAATATTGTCGGAAGTAACGACTGATGCCACCTATCTGGCCTGCTGTACTAACACCAACGACAACAGCATCAGGCGTGGTCGGGCAGGCTGCGATAATTTCTGTGGCAGTTTGCCAGTAATGAGCTTCTAAGTTATCTGGGTTTAAATGTTGGCAAGGATACCAAGCATCCTCAATTGAAGCAGCCAGAGCCTGTGCCTTTTTCATTCTGGCGACTTGCATTGAGCCTTGAGCATCCGCTAAGTTATCTGGAATTTCCACCAGTTCCGCGCCATAGGCAGTTAATATTCGACGAATTGTCGGCGAAGTCTTAGCATCAATCACAATCATGACCTTGTAGTCACGAACTGCACCAACAATAGCCAAACCAATGCCAAAATTTCCTGAACTAGATTCAACAATTGTTCCTCCAGGCTTAAGCAGACCCTGGGCTTCAGCTTGCTTAACTAAGTAAGCAGCATTTTTCTCTTTAATACTACCTCCTGGATTACAAGATTCTAGTTTCAAATAAAGAGAATGCTTTGAACATAAGGAATGGATACGATTTAATCGAACGAGAGGAACCTTACCGACAGCATCAGTGACATCTTGGCACAAAAGAGAATTGTGAGAAGTAGGTTGTTGATAAGCACAGCTAGAAGAAATTTGCTCAGAGCGACCTGTATATTTCTTGCCACCATTTATAAGTTTCTTTTGATAGCTCATAATAAGGCTCGCTTACAAAGTTAACAACTACATTCTGAAGATAACAGACTTAAATGAAACCAAGATGAAATGGTAAATTTGTGCGAGCTGGTATATCAGATGTTCCCTATTTCTTTCGCGGCTAAGTAGCCCAAAAGAATAAAAGTATGCTAAACCATGTAGCATAACAACCTTGGTTGTTGACAAGCTGGGAGCTTATGTTGCGTAACTCTCATTAATTTACTTGGGCTACTTAGTCAGTTATTTATTCATCTATAATAAATCAGTAGACCTGATATTACCTATGCGATTACTCTTAGTTGAAGATGAAAAAGATTTAGCACAAGCAATCTGTATAACCTTACGAAATCGGAACTATATTGTTGACTGGGCAGAAGATGGCAAAATAGCGTGGGATTATTTAGAAACAATTAATAATTATGTAGTGGCAATTATTGACTGGATGCTACCCAACTTATCAGGACTCGAACTCTGCAAAATAATGAGGCAGCATAACTATCATTTGCCAGTGATTATCCTAACGGCAAGAAGTAGTATTGCAGATCGTGTTATTGGGCTAGATGCTGGTGCAGATGATTATTTAAATAAACCCTTTGGCATGGAAGAACTATTGGCAAGAGTTAGAGCATTACAGAGGCGTTCTCCAGTATTTCAATCGACTAATTTGCAAGTGGGATCACTACTGTTAAACTATGACAAATTTACCATGCAAAATATAAATGAATTAAACAAGAATTCGATTGTTTTGACAGCAAAAGAGTTTCAACTTTTGGAGTACTTTATGCAACATCCTGGTCAGATTCTTAGTCAAGATCAAATTCGGTTACGATTATGGGATCTGTCGGATGACTGTGTGAGTAATGTGGTCGCAGCTCAGGTTCGTCTGCTGAGACGGAAGCTAGTGGAGTGTAACTATCCCGATGCAATTCAAACAATTAGAGGTCTAGGCTATCGGCTGAATATATAGCTTGAGTCTGGTTTTGAAGTTATTTCTTCGTCTGCATTTTTGATTTTTGATGACTAATTACTATAGATCGCAGTATCGGCGGTTATTTTATCGCTCTAGACTACAGTTAGCAGTGATGTACGCTGGTGTCATGGGAATTATTTTACTGCTTTGTAGCTGCGTAGCTCATCAAGTGCTAAGTAAGTCATTCTCGAGAATGATTGATCGAGAGCTAGAGGTTTTTGGTCAATTAATTACCTATCAATTACGAAATCAAGTTAAGAATCCTGAAGCTCTAGGCTGGCAAGATATTTTGATGTCCGCCAATTTATGTTTTCCTGGTCAGCCTTGTTTGGTTGGATCACAAAAATCTTTACTAAAAGAATTAATTAAAGATGGCTATTATGTGCGTTTTTTATCATTATCAGGGAAAGCGATTGCTGGTATATATGAAAACCCGGAAAAATTCCCAAATAATTTAAGTTTGTCATATTCTTATGATGCTTTAGATCAACAGAATGAGCTATATCATCTCCATATGCTAGCACTAGCCACTACTGACGGTAGATTGTGGGGATATTTACAAGTCGGAATGTCAATACGTCAGATTCGACGCTATATGGTCAGCCTATACTGGTTGATCAGTATAGGTGTACCTCTCCTTATTATCCTAATTGGCTGGATAGCTTGGTATCTAGCAGGTTGGGCACTCAAGCCTATTCAAGTTACCTATGATTTGATGGAGAATTTCACAACAGATGCTGCCCATGAATTATGTACCCCGATCGCGACGAGTCAAGCAATCTTAGAAGTTGCGCTATCACCCCAGATACAAGAATTTTCACTTGAAGAGCGTGTGCTTAATCAACAGCAAAGTTTAGAGGCAGTCCGTAGGCAAATCAAAAGGTTAAGAAGTCTGACGCAAGATTTACTTCTACTCTCTAGATTAGAAGCTGCGGCGATGGCAATTTTAAAAGAACAAATCTGTTTAAATGAAATCCTTGAAGATGTAACAGAGGAATTAATGAATTTAGCTTGTAAACGAGGAGTCAATTTATCTTTTAATGCCTGTGATTCTCTGATTTATATCTGTGGTAACTCACAACAAATTTACCGTCTCTTTTTGAATTTAGTGTCTAATGGTATTCAATACACACCTTCTGGAGGTATGGTGGTTATTGAATTGCAGGGCGTGACCCATCAAGCCCAGGCCGTGGTTAAGGTTAGAGATACTGGTGTTGGTATTTCAGTGGAACACTTGCCGTATCTTTTTGAGCGATTTTATCGGGTGAATCACGATCGTTCTCGCAATACAGGCGGCTCTGGTCTAGGGTTGGCAATTAGTTTGGCGATCACGAATTTGCATCATGGCAAATTAACAGTACAAAGCACTTTGAATGAGGGGAGTGAATTTGAAGTTACGTTACCTGTGATTTCATCACAGCCATAGCATGTAACGATTAGATCTAGGACACTCTCCTCTAAGCTGAAAATGTACTTCGACTCTGCTCAGTGCTCTTGGTGTTTGGATGCGTCCTAGCTTAATCGCTATTTGTGAATGTGAAAAGCAGCATCATCCAGATCTGGATGATGCTGCTTTTTGGTTTGTAGGGGTTTTAAAAGCGGTGCGAATCCTGAGTGGGTCGGGGAACGATCGGATCGTCGAGACATTCCACCGAGTTAACAATGGCGAAGGATTCGCAAGCGGTCTACATCATGCCGCCCATGCCGCCCATACCACCCATGCCGCCCATGCCGCCCATCGGGTCCATGCCACCGCCAGGGCCTGCGGATTCGGGTTCCGGTTTTTCCACAACGATCGCCTCGGTGGTCAGCACCATCGCCGCGATCGAGGTGGCGTTTTGCAGGGCAGAACGAACCACTTTCGCCGGGTCAATGATACCGGTGGCGATCAGGTCTTCGTACTGACCGTTCAGCGCGTTGTAACCGATGTTGAACTCGCGATCGCGCACGTTTTCAATGACAACAGCACCTTCGCCGCCCGCATTGTTGACGATTTGCATCAGCGGAGCACTCAGGGAGCGGCCCACAATTTCGGCACCGAGGAGTTCATCGCCGGACAGGCTCGCCTTGAAGGTGTCCACCGCTTTCGAGAGGTGGAGCAGGGTCGAGCCACCACCAGGGACGATGCCCTCTTGAACGGCGGCCTTGGTCGCATTCAGAGCGTCTTCGATCCGCAGCTTACGGCTCTTGAGTTCGGTTTCGGTTGCCGCACCGACCTTGATGACCGCAACGCCACCCGCCAGCTTCGCAATCCGCTCCTGCATTTTCTCGGCATCGTAATCCGAGTCAATCTCTTCAAGCTGCTTACGCAGTTGCTCGATCCGCTTTTTCACGTCGGCACGGGTGCGAGCTTCGTCATCGGCCAAAATCGTGGTGCTGTCTTTCGAGAGCGTGATTTTGTTGGCTTGACCGAGCATATCGATCGCCACCGCATCAAGGCTAAGGCCGATATCTTCCGAAACCACCTGAGCCCCTGTGAGGACGGCGATGTCTTCGAGCATTTGTTTCCGACGATCGCCAAAGCCCGGTGCTTTGATTGCGGCGACGTTCAGCACACCCCGAGATTTGTTGACGACGAGGGTGGCGAGGGCTTCACCTTCCACGTCTTCCGCAATGATCAGCAGCGGACGACCCGATTGGGAGACTTTCTCCAGGATCGAGATAATGTCTTGAATCGCGCCGATTTTTTTGTCGGTGATCAGCAGGAACGGATTGTCGAATTCGACCAATTGACGTTCGCTGTCGGTCACAAAGTAGGGAGAGAGGTAACCGCGATCGATTTGCATCCCCTCGACTACGTCCAGCTCCGTGAGCAACGACTTCGATTCCTCAACGGTAATCACACCGTCAGTCGTTACCTTATCCATCGCTTGGGCGATCATTTGACCGATCTCGGCATCGTTACCCGCCGAAACCGTGGCCACTTGCTCGATCGCGTCGCCTGCTACCGGTTTGGCAACCTTGGCAATTTCCGCGATTAGCATCGCCGTTGTTTTTTCGATCCCACGCTTGAGGGCGACGGGATTGGCTCCCGCTGCCACATTTTTCAGACCTTCACGGATCAGCGCTTGTGCCAAAACCGTGGCGGTGGTTGTACCGTCACCCGCAATTTCTTTCGTTTGGGATGCAACCTCACGAATGAGTTTTGCACCCGTATTTTCGAGCGGATCGGCCAGTTCGACTTCTCTGGCGATCGTAATCCCATCGTTCACGATGTCCGGAGCTCCGAACTTTTTCTCGAGAACTACGTTTCGGCCTTTAGGGCCGAGAGTAATTTTCACGGCGTCGGCGAGGGCATTAACTCCACGCTCGATCGCCCGACGAGATTTCTCGTCAAATGCAACAATTTTCGCCATCGTTTAGTTCTATCGAACGACTCCAAGATCAAAATCTAGCACTCAGAATGTCTGAGTGCTAGTTCGTGGTAACCGTACCGCTGGGCTCATTCATCCTCTGCCAGTGGTTCCGAGATCGATAGCTAAAGCGTCAGAAGTCATGGCAGAAACATGAGAACTAGGCAAACACAGCACCCTGGGTTGAAAGGCTTTAACGTCGCTTGGGCGCTAGTTGTGACCTCATCTCGCGCGATGAAATTCTCCGAGGATGGGTGGGCGTCGTTCCACGCTAACACTGCCCTGGAATCCCTGAAATCTCGAGACTCCGATCCGGAACTTCCTGTGAAGTTGTACGATCGGCTACCCTTGACTATGTAAAGATGTGCGAACTTAGCGGGGTGTGACTTGACAGTAGTACGCGCACTCTCTCGATTTGGGAAATTAGTTTTATGACGATCGTCTCGACGCATACCCAAGCTACGACCGCCGCACCATCTGGCACAACGCTAGATTCGATCAGCACTCTGGTCTGTCGCTTCTTTGAGCGATCGGCAGGGCGTTGGATGTCCCAGCGTCGCTACTACACGCTGAATATCCATGAACCCCAAGAGGTGGAAAGCGTAATCGATATCGATTTTTTGGAGGCGGACCATCCCGATCTCACCACCCTCGCCGCCGCTCACGGTTTACCCGCCGGTACACTCCGAGCTGGAACCCATATTCGTTGGGAGTCGCGCTACCTGACGGCGACCCGCAAACCGGCCACGGGCTTCACCACGATCGGGGTGGGTGAGGGTGATTGGATCTATCGCGATCGGGGTTTTTCCTCGCCGGAACCGGTGACGGCAGCGGTGAACTTTGTCAATCCCGAGACGATGCGGTTGGTGACGACTTACGGTCAGTCGGTGTTTGAGGAGGAAATCAGACTGGTGGGCGACAAGTACCGCACACGCCAGACGATCGCGACCCGTGCCGGTGCAGAGGTGCTGATCGGCCAGTATCTCGAAACGCGCATGACTGACTAAACCGAGGCCAGCGATCGACCTCTGGCGTCAAGCCGCCGGAGGTGGGAACCGAGATGTCGCAGCGGGTGACGCACTCCGACTTCTAGAGCGTTCAAGCACGGTCAGCCGGAGCCTGTCGTACCACTTTAGGTCGCAGCAAACAGGGCGATACCGGTTGCCGCATCGAAGAGATGGATCGCCAACGGGTCGATCGTCAGCCAGATCGACTCATGCAAAGCGAGGGGAGTGTCCGCACTGAGTCGGGCGGTGAGTCGGATCATCGGTGAGCTGAGAGGATTGGCGTCCAAAACCGAGTCTAATTCCGACTCTGGCGCGATCGCGATCGTGACATAGGTGTCACTGCCCAGGGTTTCTAGGGTGATGATCGTGCCGTGAAGATTTTTCGGAGCAGGGACACCGAGGCTCAGGGCTTCGGGACGTAGGCCGAGGAGTAGGTCCCGATCGCGATAGGGAGCCAGCACCGTTGCCCAGGCATCGGGCAAGGTGAATTGAAAGGGTTGTGCAGGCGGTAAAGTGGTGCCAGGGTCGGGGCGATCAGCGAGATCGGCGCGATCGGCGCGACCCAATAAATGAGGCCACAAACCGATTCACCGGGCGACGGTACAGCTCCATCGGTTGACCCAGTTGAACAATCTGACCCTCGTTAATAATGGCAATGCGATCGCCCATGGTCATCGCTTCAGTCTGATCATGGGTGACATAAATCGTTGTGATGCCAAGCTGACGTTGCAGGCTGACGATCTGAGCGCGGGTTTCGGCGCGAAGTTTCGCATCCAGATTGGAGAGCGGCTCATCCATCAAAAACACATCCGGATTGCGTGCCATCGCACGACCGAGGGCAACGCGCTGCTTTTGACCGCCGGACAGTTGTTTGGGGCGACGATCGAGTAGCCGATCAATCTGTAAGGTTTTCGCCACCTGACGCACCCGCCGATCGATGGCCGTCTCACGCGCCGATTTATAGCGCAGGGCGGCGGGCAACGATCGCGTCACCCCGACCAAAACCCGTTCCCACCAGGGCGATTCCGGCTCGACCGGATTGGCTGACACTGCACTGGCCTCCGCTGTCTTCAGCGAACCCTCCTCACGACTCCAGCCCCGCGTCCGTCGCAGCCCAAAGGCAAGATTGTCGTAAACCGTTAGGTGGGGATAGAGCGCATAGCTCTGGAACACCATCGCGATATTGCGTGCTTTTGGGGGCAAATCATTAACCACCCGATCGCCGATTGTAATCGTGCCACTCGTCACCGTTTCCAAGCCCGCGATCGATCGCAACAGGGTACTTTTGCCACACCCCGACGACCCGACCAGCACCAAAAATTCCCCATCCTCCACCGTCAGATCTACACCCCGCAAGACGATCGCATCTCCCGGACGTGATGGGCTGGGGTTTTCCGCGACGCTGGGGCGATCGGCGTGAGCGGTCGTGTCCGTCGAGGCCGCAGCCCCGGAACTAGACCCCCCAGAGGCTGAGAACCGTTTAAAAATTCGCTCTAACTTAACCTGTGCCACGATCGCCTACTCCTCCGTACGAATGCTGACCACCTGCGGCGGCGTCGAATCTGCCGGATAAATCAAATCCACCTCCACCAACCGCCGATCGCCCGGTGGCATTTGTAGCACGATCAACGGCTCTCCCTGCTGTCCGCGCCGCTGAACCAGATGCACATAGCGCGTTTCCAGCCGGTTGCGATCATTCTCATAGCGTAAACGAACCGTTCCCCGGAAGAAGATCCGATCCTCCGGTGGATTCAGAAACATCAGTTCACCACTCGTCTGATCTTGCTTGAGCGGGGTTTGAATGGCGATCGTGGCGGTTTGCGTGCGATCGCTCGCGTTATACAGCGGGATATTAATGGTGTACTCAACGCCGTAGTTCCCGTGGGACAGCCACGCCGTATCGTCGTACCGTAGCAACATCTCAGCACTCTGCACCTGACCCGTGCCCAATCTTCCCTGATGCAAGGTGCTAATGCCGTAGGAAATCGCATTTCCAGGTTCAGGCAAACTCAGGTGATCGGTGTTGGCATCGTCCGTGAGCGAGGCTTCCCAACGTGAGCCGATCGAGACACCGGCCACACGACTGTAAATCGTACGCGCCGTGGAATCAAAATCCGTAATCGGAGTTGGGGCAAGATCCCGTGGGGAAACGAGCGACCCGCGATCGAGCAGATCTTGCCACTCTTCCAAGGTCGGGACACGCTCATTCCCATTGCTGTCCTGCGGCGCGTACATCGCGAGGTTCGCCACATGCACGGGGCCATCGCTAAACAGCCGCAACAAGGTCGATCGACCATTGGATGTCGGTACAACTGTCCCCGCTGGAATCGGCAAATTCATCAACATGCGCGATTCGTAGGGCTGTAAGACCGTCAACGCAGGCCAATTGCTCTGGCGACGACCCCGCAAGACGTAATCAGCGGCACGGCTTCCCGGCCCTGAGAAAGCCGTACCGAGCGGATTGTCTACGTAATCCGGAATATTAACAAACAGCGCATCCGGGCGGGTGAGGTAGCTGGCACCTTGCAACACCTCGAGCCGTACCGGCCAACGGGTCGGATTTTCGACAATGATGCCTTGAAACAGCGATCGCGTTTCCTCTACCGTGCGGGCGCGGCTGATGTGGTGACTGAAGATATCGAAGCGACCTTCAAAGGTGTAATCCAGATGGGCATCAAAATCACGCCGCCCCCAACCGGGAAAGGTTGACAGCAAAATCCCGCTAGCTGTCACCAGCTCCGGGCTATTGCTATTAAAAACCGGTACAGAATCGAGTTGCCCCGGTAGCGGACGAATGTCCGTGCGGTAACGGACAACCTGAGAGTCAGACGGAATGTAATCGTCCGGACGATCGGGAGGTGAAGCGCTACTCGAACTCGAGCTAGGAGCTGCGGCCAGATCCAGGCTTGCGGGAGCCGATCGCCAGGTTTCCGCACGAACGCGCGGCGATGCGATCACCATTGCATCCTCGGCTGGAGTGGCAAAAGATGATGACAGAACCGCAAACAGATTGAGCGGTGTAGAGACGGCTGCTACGAACCGAAGAAGTTTATGTAACATGCCGCAGTGCGAGCACTCGAGGCGAGAACATCGATAGGTGAGGGAAAACAGACAAGACCGTTACAAGCAATCGATGGATTATAAGTGTTTTGTGGAGAACAGATCTACAAACCTCGAAAAGAATGCACAGGCTTGATCTTTGTCGATACTGCCGTCAATCATGAACCCATCGATCCAAATCCGTTGATTTAGCCTGAAATCCGGCGATCGCTGGAACACGACGGCAAGCGGCTGGATTCATTTGTAATTGATCACAATTGCATGATCGATAACAATATCGCAGTCAGCATACCGCACTCGCTGATACTCCCGACAGGCATCCCGGCTTTTACCTAGCCTGTTCTCAATTAATACGTTTTGTTGACAATCCCTAAACTCACCCCGTAGGATCAAGACAACCCGCGAATTCTAGCATTCTCGCCTCCCATTACCCATGTATTCCTACGACAGCAGCACGTTTCGCAACGAGCTGAATCAACTTGGCCTGCGAATGACACCTCAGCGGGAAACGATCCTTGATGTTTTTCGTGAGCTGCCGAAGGGAAAACATCTGAGTGCGGAAGATCTCCACAATCATCTTCAAGAGGTAGAACCCGATCGCAAGATCAGCCTTTCAACGATCTATCGATCGCTCAAGCTGATGACCCATCTCGGCTTGCTCCGTGAGCTGGAACTGGCGGAGGGTCATAAACACTATGAGCTCAATCAACCCCATCCCCATCACCATCACCATTTAGTGTGTGTGCGCTGTAACCGGACGATCGAGTTTAAAAGTGATTCGGTTTTAAAGGTCAGCATGAAAACCAGTGGCAAGGAAGGGTTTCACTTGTTGGACTGTCAGCTCACGATTCATGGGGTGTGTGTGGAAGCGTTAAAACGCGGCTGGCCATCGGTTCCGGAGGAGTGGATGTGTCCCCATGCTCCGACCGGTAAGTCTTAGCAAGCGTTGAGCGAACGCGGTTTTTGAGCCAATAGGACAGAGTCCATAGGTCTCGTTTTTATGGGACTGACCATAGCCTTTCGTGCAAAAACATGGCGAACATTGACAAAATTAAATGTACCGAAAGATTTTTTCATCTACTACGTATATGGGTAATCTAAACAGAAAAAACATCTTTTTTCCGTGTTAATACTGAAGTTCTTTCTGACACCCTGCTTGTTGGCAATCCGT
>RDYZ01000348.1 GCA_004293855.1 Oscillatoriales cyanobacterium
CACCTTCGCTGAGAAAAAGCCTTCTCTCAATCTTCAGAAGGCTGATATTGAGGCTCTTGCTCTCTCACACTCTCTTCTCTAGCCCGTCGAACTCACGTCAGGACGGGTTTACCGCTGGCTTGAGCTGTCGCGCTCACATGGCTCAGAAACGACAGCCCATAAGCCGCGACTAGGGCTCGCGTCCGGGGCAAAAGCGACGGTTATCAAAGGCGATCGGCGCGACATCAGCCATTGAGGCGCTGTTGCGTTGGGCAAAGTTGGAGTTGGGCGCGATCGTGTTGCCATTGATCGTGACATCGGTTAAATCCGTTGTGCTATCGATCAGTGCACCGCGAAATGTAGCATTGTTCAGGTTTGCACCACTGAGATTCGCACCCCGCAGATCCGCATAGATAAAATCCGTATTGGTCAGGTTGGCTTCGCTCAGATCCGTGCCACGTAGATCCGCGCACGTGAAATAGGAGCCAGTGAGGTCTAGACCGGAAAGGCTAGCATTTTGCAGGTCTGATCCGCGTAGGCGTGAGTTGTGATAAAACTCCGCGTCATCCTCCGGGGTTGGGGGAAAACGGTAGTCCCGAAAATCGCAGGATTGACAAATGTTGGTTTCGCCTCGGTTGAACGCGTCGAAATCGCGACTTAATTGCTTACCGAGATCGTGGCCGATCGGTGCCGCGCTTGCCGATAGGGGAAGAGCGATAAGGGTGGCGATCGCACCGATCGCGGATGTCAGAAAACGAGGGGTCATGTTCGATGTCATATTCAACGGGATGAAATTCGATTAAACAGAATCGAGCTGATCGAGCTTGAGACAGGGCCTCGCTCTAGGCTGCACGGATCTAGCTTAAACGCCGATGGTCAGACTTGGGCCGAACGGATCGCCACTCTACAAACTGTTTCACCCGGACGGTCAAAGTCAGCAAGGTGTGCGATCGGGCCACCACTCGAACAGAACCCACACTGAAACCCTGACATCGATCGCCCACAGCGATCGCCAAAACGACGCCGTTGCGGGCAGGCCACCGCAGACCCGTATGGGCGATTTCTGTCTTTATTTCGCCAAACACCCACGAAAACTCGACATACTGTTAAGTTGATCGACGAGGACTTACGCCGACCTTAGAGGTCTGACCAAAATCTCGTGGCTCGAGTAAAACAGTGACGTTGAGACCTTGACGTTGAGACTTTAGAAGTCTTAGCAATTTTGCGTAAGTTCTATCAAAGCATGGCCCAGCCAGTTTAATTGGTCGCGATCGTTGCACTGGCTTCACCTGTCCGTATCCTTCAACCGCCTGCGCCCCTGAATGAAACACGAGACCCGTTCCCCTTTCGATACCTCCCGTACACGAACCCTATACCGTGCACGGCAGTGGTCGAAGTGGCTATCCCCCGGCCTCTCGGTCAAGCGCTGGCTACTGATCAGTCTGGCCGGTTTGATGATGATTAGTATGGGGCTGGCGATTTGGACGAAGCTGACGCCGGTTTACTACATTCTTGAATTTATCAAACTCGTTTTGCTCAACCTCACCACCTGGATGCCGAGCTACATTAGCGGGCCTGTGGCGATTTTGGTCGGTCTAGGACTAATGCTGTGGGGGCAGATCCGGACGATGGGGTCGATTCAGGATGCGCTTGACCCCGATGGTGATGGTGAATTGGTGGACGCGCTGATTGATCGATCGCGCCTGCTGCGTGGCCCCAAGATTGTGGCGATCGGTGGGGGGACAGGCTTATCGACCCTGTTGCGGGGTCTGAAGGTGTATAGCTCAAATATTACGGCGATCGTAACCGTGGCGGATGATGGTGGCTCATCGGGACGGCTGCGCCGGGAAATTGGCGGTATTCCTCCCGGTGATATTCGGAACTGTATCGCAGCTCTGGCGGATGAGGAAAAGCTGATTACGGAGTTGTTTCAATATCGCTTTGAGGCGGGGGAAGGTCTGAGCGGTCATAGTTTCGGGAATTTATTTCTGACGGCGATGACCGCCGTTACGGGTGATATTGAACGATCGATCGCCGCCTGCTCTAAGGTGCTGGCGGTGCGCGGTCAGGTACTCCCGGCCACCCTCGCCGATGTGACCCTGTGGGCGGATTTAGAAGATGGTAGACGGATCGAGGGGGAATCCAACATTACCGAAGCCCGAGGGCAGGTTGTCCGTGTGGGGTGTATTCCGGCCAATCCTCCCGCGTTACCGCGCGTTCTCGCCGCCCTGGCGGATGCGGATGTGATTGTGATCGGGCCCGGTAGCCTTTACACCAGCATTATTCCCAATCTACTCGTCCCCGAAATTGTCCAAGCGATCCGCTTAAGTTCGGCGCTCAAGGTTTATGTCTGCAACATTATGACGGAACCGGGTGAAACCGATGGTTACACGGTGGCGGATCATGTGCGAGCGATCGATCGTGCCACGGGCGATCGAACCCTCTTCGATACGGTGATTGTCCAGCGCAAAGCCCCCTCCGCTCTGGCGTTAATCCGCTACGCTCAACGAGCCTCCTACCCCGTCCAGATCGATCGGGAGGAACTGGCCGCCCTAGGCCGTACGGTGGTCGCCGCCCCGATTATGTCCGAAGACCGCCGCACCGGTGCTGTGCGTCACAACTCGAAACGCCTGGGACGACTGATCGTTCGCTGGTACGATCACGAGCGCAATGCTCGACTGGAGCGACGAGATTCGTCCGCTCGTTAGCCGATGATCTTCGGCGTGCTGCCGTACGCCCCAAATGTGCGTGAATCTGTTCCTCCAACTTCCTAATTCTGTACGTTCTGTACTCTTGCTGACGTTTTGGACAGTCCTTGGTTTGGCCTTTCGGATGATCGATCTCACCGCACTGCCGCCTTGGACCGATGAGTGTGCCACGATCGCTTTTAGCGCTGGGCATGGGTTTCGGGATGTGCCAACCGATCAGTTAATCACCACAGCAGAACTCACCGCGCCGCTGTGGTTTGACCCGAGCAGCAGCGCCCGCGATGTGTGGCATTTTCTCCGGACTGAAAGCACCCATCCCCCCCTGTATTTTCTCCTGGCGCATTACTGGCTGCGGTTATGGTCACCAGCGGCGGGGTTTACCTGGGAATCTCGGGAGGCGCTGATCTGGGTGGCCCGATCGCTCCCGGCTCTGCTCGGAGCGGCGAGTATTCCCGCCATGTTTGGGCTGGCCTGTGTGGCCTTTGGGCGTTACAGCGACACGATCGCGATCGCCCAGCTTGCGGCGGCGTTGATGGCGATCTCCCCATTTGCCATTTCCCTGGCTCGTGAAGCTCGACACTATACCCTGGTGCTGCTTTTCGTGATCGGATCGATCGCCTGCACGATCGTGATCACCCGCCACCTGGCCCGCCACACCTTCGCCCATCGCTCCCTCTCCTCGCTCAGGCCGTCCCCCCC
>RDYZ01000349.1 GCA_004293855.1 Oscillatoriales cyanobacterium
CACAGCCCCAAACGTCCAGGACATCTAGACTTTCTGGACGTTTAAACAGTTTAAAAATGTCCAACAAAATCAGGCATCGGCGATTCTTAGGAGGATCGGATGGGTAAACGCAAAGCAACCGGTAAGGGCGATCGGCTGGTGTACTCCGAATTTGGTACGCCGGACAGTACGGAGGACGCGGCGATCGAGGATCGCCTACCCGCCGAGCAAAAAATCATCGTGCAGGCATCGCGCAAGGGACGCGGCGGCAAAACCGTCACCGTTGCCGAGGGGTTTCAGCACGCACCCGCAACGCTCAAAGCTTTACTAAAGACGCTCAAAGCCCAGTGTGGCGCAGGGGGAGCGGTGAAGGAGATGACGATCGAAATTCAGGGCGACATGACACGCAAAGTGGCGGATGTCCTCACCGGCTTGGGCTACAAGGTGAAAATTAGCGGCGGTTAATTGACATTCCCCATGCTGACATCAACGCATCCCCAAACGGCGGTTTGCGTTGAAGCATATCCCCTTGAATGTTAAGAAGCGTTGAAAAATGATGCGCTTTCGCGATCGCCCCTTGACCAAAGACTACGATAAAAGTAACAATTGATACAGAAAGCAAGCGGTGGAGTTAAGAACTGACCCGAATTGAGTGGTTTCCAAACCAAACTCTCATCTAGCACAGTTCAAATTTTCAAAGCTCACGCATCACAGGATGCTGCTCTGCTCGTGCTCTCAGTTTCTCACCGTTACATTGAAGGAAAGCATCGACAATGACAACCCTTTGTTACCGTGGCATCCGTTACGATCGCCCTGATACCACCCTCGAAATGACCGAGTCGGACATCCTGGCTCACTACCGTGGTAATGCCTACCATATTCGCTATCCCAAACACATGGATATTCCCCAGCCCACCATGCTGTGTAAGTATCGTGGTGTGGCGTACCGCACCCTAGCGGATGGGTCGATCGCCCATGTGCCGTCCACGTCCAGAAACGAACTGACGCCGGTGGCGGTCAGTGTCGCTCAAGATGAGCTACACCGCATCCATGCCCAAAATATCTGCTCTCGCCTCAATGAGCGTCTCGCAGCGGCCAAAGCCCACGGTGATGCCAATTTGATTGCCATACTCGAGCGTGAAAGCCAAGAGCTGGTTTGCCCGCGTTAAAACCGTGAGATCGCCCTGCTTTGCTTTGTTGTAACTTCCTAACCACTGCTAAGGCCGCATCTTGCGGCCTTTCTTTTTGGCAGACTGGGTGTCGTGGGTCAGGACAAACATTAGCCGTGATGATAGGGCTGATTCGGATTAAAACAACTCCATCGTTTCCAAAGTCAAAAACAATTCGTTACAATCAATACATAAATTTGATGTCGATCCATCGTGGTATGCCATAGCGCGATCGATCGAAGCGGATTGCCAAGGAGGATTACTGATGATCGCCACTACGCCCGCGCCCACTGCACCGACGCAGCCCCGCCTCACGATTCAAGTCGAATCGATCGCCGAAAATACCACCACCATTCGCAGCCTCGATTGGGATCGCGATCGCTTCGATATCGAGTTTGGCCTCCAAAATGGGACAACCTATAACTCGTACCTCATTCGCAGCGAGAAAACGGCTCTCGTCGATACGTCCCACGCCAAATTCCGTCAGCTTTACCTGGATACGCTGCGCGGTCAGGTTGATCCCACCACGATCGACTACATCATCATTAGCCACACCGAACCCGACCACAGTGGCCTCGTGAGTGATGTGCTCGCCCTTGCGCCCCAAGCAACGATCGTCGGTGCAAAAGTGGCGATCCAGTTCCTCGAAGGCTTTATTCACCAAGATTTCAAACGTCAAGTGGTGAAAAATGGCGACACCCTCGACCTCGGTAACGGTCACGTCCTCGAGTTCGTCAACGCGCCCAATCTACACTGGCCGGACACCATTTTTAGCTACGATCGCCAAACCCAAACCCTCTACACCTGCGATGCGTTTGGGATGCACTACTGCTCCGATGCCACCTTTGACGAGACGATCGGCGATATCGAAGCGGATTATCGGTTTTATTACGAATGTCTGATGGCACCGAATGCCCGATCGGTGGTGTCGGCAATGAAACGTATGGAACAACTGGGCGAAATCACCACGATCGCCAACGGCCACGGCCCCCTGTTGCGCCATAACCTGAACGAGCTAACCGGGCGGTATTGGAACTGGAGCAACGAACGCGCCGAGTCGGAAACCGTCGCCGCCGTGTTTTACACCTCTGGCTATGGCTATAGCGATCGTATTTCCCAGGCGATCGCCCACGGCATCACCAAAACCGGTGTCGTTGTCGAAATGGTAGACCTCAAAGCCGCCGACCCCCACGACATCAACGAACTGGTCAGCCGTGCCACCGGTATCGTCCTCGGCACACCACCGGCCAGCGGCGACCTCGCCCAGCAAACCCTCGACACCGTTAGCACGATCTTCGCCGCCATCAAAGACAAAAAACAAGCCTTTGGTTTGTTTGAATGCTACGGCGGTGATGATGAGCCGATCGATCCCTTGGCGAGCAAATTCCGCGCCTTGGGTTTGACGCCTGCCTTTGCGCCGATTCGGGTGAAATCCGAACCCGATGAGCAGATCTATCAAACCTGCGATGAAGCCGGAACCGACCTCGGCCAGTTCCTCACCCGCAAGGATGCGATTAAAAAGATGAAATCGCTGGATAGCGATTTGGATAAAGCCTTGGGGCGTTTGTCCGGCGGGCTGTACATCATCACCGCGAAAAAAGGGGATGTCAGCAGCGGCATGTTGGCCTCGTGGGTGTCTCAGGCTAGCTTTAAACCCTTGGGATTGACGATCTCGGTGGCCAAAGACCGGGCGATCGAGTCGCTGATGCAGGTGGGCGATCACTTCGTGCTGAACATCCTGGCTGAAAGCAACTATCAACCCCTGATGAAACACTTCCTCAAGCGTTTTCCGCCGGGAGCCGATCGCTTCGAGGGGGTCAACACTCAGACCGCCGCCAATGGATCGCCCTTACTGACGGATGCCCTAGCCTACGTGGAATGTGCGGTGGTCAGCCGCATGGAGTGTGAGGATCACTGGCTGGTGTATAGCACCGTGGATGGTGGCAAGGTAGCGAATGACGATGAGCGGACGGCGGTACACCACCGCAAAGTGGGGAACCACTACTGATGTAGCAAGCACACACTAAGGTCTTTAGAAGCTGTTTCTAAACTTTTGTTTACCCCTTGACTCATAAGGATTTCAGTCTTTTTGGACGAAAGCAGACAATCCTATATAGGACAAGGGTTTGAGCAAGCTTTAGAAGCTGTTTTTAAAGAAAGATGAAGAGGTAGTGGTGAAAAGCTGAATGAGGGTGGAGAGTAGGGAGGAAGGTAGGAGAAAACAACGATGGAAC
>RDYZ01000294.1 GCA_004293855.1 Oscillatoriales cyanobacterium
TCGCATTCAAGAGGAAATGCAGACGACTTTCGCTGGAGCCTCCCAGGATTTGGCCGTCCGGGTGCAAGGGTTTAAGGAATACCTGGTGGGCAGCTTGCAGGACTTAAGCCTTGCCGCAGAGCGCCTCAAGCTCGCCCCCGACGACTCGCCCCGTCCGCGCATTGCACCCCGTGATCCCGTTGAGCCAGCCCGATCGCCACGAACAGCGTCTCCCGATCCGAGCCGCGATCGTCGCAATCCTCCCCTTGCTCAACCGTCACTCCAAACCCCACGCACCGCGCGTCCAGACCCGGCAGAGCGTCCGCCTCTGAGCCGTAATGATCGTCCCAACGATCGCCCGAGCGATCGCCCCAATGATCGACTGCCCGAGCGACCGGGTGACCGGCCCACAGATCCCAGTTTTGGCAAAAAAGGCTTTCAAGATCAGGCCAGCTTTATCCGATCCACCTTGGATCGCTACCGCGATCGTCCGGACTACTACGGCCCACCGTGGCAACTACGCCGCACCTTCCAGCCCGTCCAAGCGGAACGGGTCTCGGACTGGTTCTTCAACCAAAGCGGGCGCGGCGTAGTGCGATCGATGGGTAGCCGCCTGCAAAATATCTTGATCGCATCGACCACGATTTCGATTCTGCGTGGCATCTATGACAAACGCCTGCGGACGCTCGTGCTCGCCAATAGCCCCGAGCGTCTGGGTGAATGGCGTCGCGGTTTGCAAGACTGTCTGGGCATTACGCGCAATGATTTCGGGCCCGATCGCGGTATCACACTGTTTGAAGATCCGATGCTGATGGCCCAAAAGGCCGAACGTTTGGTCAAGGCTGGATGGTTGCCGCTGATTGTGATGGATGAGTCCGAAGCTCAGCTCAATCTGTCCTTGCTTCAGTTCCCCCTGTGGTTGGCCTTTGCCGCTGATCCGAGCCGATCGCAAAGTTTCGATCGGGATTGGTTGGTGCGCTAACGGTTCACGAGTCGTCGCGAGTCGTCATCATGAATCGTCGTCTGACGGCAGCGCGGTCACGTCCACCACATCCACCACATCCACGTCCACTACATTCACATCGATCGTTCCCGACTGGGCGAGGCGTACAAACTTCCCGTCGCTGACGCTGAGACGCTCACCACAGCTTGGGCATTGCAACTCCATCTCAGGTAAACAGCAGCGCCACCACCGGCAACGCAGCTAAAACAACAATCACCACCAGTAACGACTTAATCAATCCACCCAGCCCGATCGCGCCCAGCACCCAAGCCAGCAGCACAAAAAATAGAACAGAGTTAAGACTTGGGAGTTGGAGTTGAAGCTGCTTAAAACGGTTGGGATTCATGGCAATTCTCTAAATTCTAGACCCCTCGACAGTGAGGATACCCAGGCATGTTTGCGCGGACTGGCATAGCACCGGCGGCAATCAGCCTGAGATTATTTTAGGAGCCGACGGAAACACGATTGAAGGCGAGATATCGCGAATCGACAGGGGGTGATTGTGATTCCGTCTCTGTACTGCCGTCGCACCAGCAAAAACGCTAGGATAGGTGAACGAAAGTGGGCGAGTCTAGGTCTCAGCGTGTCGTGGCCTTCAGTCGCGATCGTGGCACCTTAATCATCCCCTTTCCCCTTCCCACCTATTCCCGACCCCGTTGCTTTCATGTCTGCTAGTGAAACGGGCGGTTCGACCAGGAGTTTCTCGAAGTCATGACCCAAACCGATACCCAAGCCTCGACCACCAACACCACACTCGCTGAACCCAGCACCACAACTCAGAACAAGCCCGTTCCCGCGCGGGGTATCCAAATGAGTGAAGCCGCCTTGAAACAGGTGAAGGCGCTCCGTGAACAGCAAGGCAAGGATTTGTGTTTACGGGTCGGCGTGCGTCAGGGAGGCTGCTCGGGGATGTCCTACGCGATGGATTTTGAAGATCCGAGCAATATTCGCGAAGACGATGAAGTCTTTGATTATGAAGGCTTTCAGGTAGTTTGCGATCCGAAAAGTATGCTTTACCTCTACGGTTTGATGTTGGATTACAACACGGCTCTAATTGGTGGTGGTTTTACCTTTACCAACCCGAATGCAACCCAAACCTGCGGCTGTGGTAGCTCCTTCGCGACCTGAGGGGTGAGATTGTCAGGAGATTTGCCTGAGATTTCTGTGATTTCACGATCGATGCCTCCGGTCGGTCTTGGCATCATGGTATTCTTTCAGCCGAATCGAAACGCTCTAAGTTTTGAGAGTATTGAGATACTTAGAGCGTTTTTGCGCGTCTAAGGCGCGATCCCCTGCACGCTTATCGCGATCGGCTAGACCCGTCACGCCACCCATCGATCATGACGACCACTGAAGAACTATTTGAAACCGGATTAGCTCGCTATCAGGCTGGAGAAGCGGCCAGTGAGCTGATTCCTGTGTTTGAAGATATTTGCCATCGTGCCGCGAAAAACAGCGCGGCTTGGACCTGCTTATCGTGGCTCTACTTGCTGGATGGCAAATCGAATGCAGCGTTCAAGGCGGCTTCTAAAGCCCTGAAGTTGCAACCGGGCGACCCCCAAACCTGTGTCAATCTCTCGATCGCCATGCTGGAAATCGGCAAATCGGGCGTGCGTCAGTACATCGAACGCGCCCAGCAGGTGCTCGGGATGTCCGAGGAGCTGCAACAGGAAATCGCGCAAAACTTTGAAGACGGTCTGAAACGTCGCCCGGACTGGCCGGAACTCGAACGTGTGCGATCGTGGCTCGCCTAAACTCGTCAGAGTTAGCTTTGTCCTGACGTGGTCGCAAGTCATCGCTGACACGTTCAAGGTTTGACCGCCCTAAAACCCGCCGAAGACCAACCTAAAACCAAAAAAATCAAGGCAAAATTGAGAACGATCGAGCCTAAGGAGAATCTCATCAATGGTCAGTTCTAATATTGGTCGCGGCATTGGTAACTACCTGCGTAAGCAGAGCCTGCTTTCCACCTACGAGCAGCACCGATCCCAGATTAAAACGGGCGATGTCATTGGATTTTCCGGAAACGCGGGGTTTTCCAAATTTATTCGCTGGTCTACGGGCTCGATCTACTCTCACGTGGGGATTGTGCTGAATGTGAATCTCAGCTCAGGCGGTGATGACAGCGTCTTGATCGTCGAATCTCGCACGGAAACCCAAGGCAAGGATGCGGCGGGAGCCAAGTTGATTAAGGGGGTGCAACTGCATTGGCTGTCTAAACGAATTCTCGGATTTGATGGCGCAACGTGGTTGTTTCCCCTCAAACAGCCCCTGTCTCCTGATGGAGCCGCCAAGATGCAAGCTTGGTTGCGACAGACTAATAATAAAATCGTGACCTACGATTCTGTACAAACCCTTGGGGCGGGGCTTGATCTGTTCGACAAGGTGGGGTTGACCTACTCGAATGAGGATCTTTCGACACTCTTTTGTTCTGAACTGGTGACGAAAGCGCTGCAAATCGCGGGCGTTGTTGATCCCCAACTCAATGCCTCGGAACAGACTCCCGGCGATGTTGTGAACTATCCCATCTATGGCAAGCCTATCCAGTTTAAATCGGACTCCGATCCTGTGAACTAGGGTGTGTCATCCAGGAATCGTCTAACCCGAATTGGGTGAGTGGTGGCACGATCCACCCCCGACGCGAGGCTATAACCCTATCTCGGTCAACGCTAGAGCTTTCATGGAGACAGTTCCTCGGCGGCGTTGTATCCATCCCAGAGCGATCGCGATGAGGGGAACGGGCAAGGCCAGACGATCGCCCCTCAACACAAGGCCGGACGACCGTCCCATCGTTCGGCTTTTGGCGATCGAAGGGAGTGATACGATACTGGATACATAAAACAACACAATTTATTGATCAGCCGTCATGGATACTCGGTGCGATCGTCCGTGCTTGCAGCCCAAAAACCCTTAAACCTGGTGGCTTGCGTCTCGTTTGCACGACATTCAGAAACGCCAGTTTTTTCTCATTATTTCGACATTTCGCCTCCTTTGCTTTCCCTGACGATCTCACACGATTTCTAACCGACGATGTTAAAAGCTCTCTTCGGCGATCCGAACGATCGCAAACTCAAAAAATTTCAGCCCTACGTCACCGAGGTCAAACTCTATGAAGAGGATCTCGCGGAACTCTCCGACGATGATTTGGCTGGAAAAACGAAAGAGTTTCAAGCGCGGTTAGCCAAAGCCGAGTCGCGCGAAGAGGAAAATGAAATTCTTGATGAAATTCTTCCGGAAGCCTTCGCGGTAGTTCGGGAAGCCTCCAGCCGTGTACTCGGGATGCGTCACTTTGACGTGCAGGTTTTGGGGGGAACGATCCTCCACACCGGCCAAATCGCTGAGATGAAAACCGGTGAAGGTAAAACCCT
>RDYZ01000004.1 GCA_004293855.1 Oscillatoriales cyanobacterium
TGGACGGGACAACCCACGCTCGTTCGCGATCGCGGTAAGGTCTATCTGACGATCGGCGCTTACGATCACAGCCTACGCAAACTCGATCTGGAAACGATGCAAGTTGTCTGGCGTTACAAATTTGACGACATTCTCAAAGGGTCCGCCAGTATTTACCTGGATGAAACCGCCGAGGAGGACGATCGGATCGTGATTCTCCAGGGCAGCCGTTACGGCGTGGGCAATGTGTTGGTCTCGTCCAATCCTATCCCCAGTTTTCGGGCGATTTCCTTTCGGACCGGGCGCGAACTCTGGCGGCTGAACATTCGCCTCACCGATAGCTACAGCCGAGATAATGACAGTTCGGCGATCGATTTGGGGAACGGCGAACTGTTTAACGTGGGTGAAAATGCGATCGGCTATTTTCTCAATGCCAGCGCCGCCCGCACCACCCAAACCCAGGGGCTAACCCAACCGCAAATTCTCCAAGAACTCAAGCTGTACGAAGACGCCGATATTGCTAAATATCGTGGCAATCTCGTCGCCGAAGCCTCACCCGCCCGCTTCAACGATCGCCTATACGTGGCCTCTGGTGGTGGACGCATCTACGGCATTGACATCGCCAGTCGTCAAATTCGCTGGCGATTTCACGCGGGTGGCGACCTCAACGGCTCGATCGCCATCAGTCGTGACGGCAAACTCTTTGCTACGATCGATCGCGAAAAAGTCCCCGGTTTAGGTGGCGCCTTTAAACTCGACCCCACACGCCCCGATCCCGAATGCGTAGACTGGTTTATGCCCACCCTCGATCGTGGTTTCGGTGACTGGGAAGGCGGTATTACCGCTTCGGTTGCCCTAAACGACGACTATCGATCCGCCGAAACGCCGCCCCTCTTCGCCACCAGCTCCGTTGATGGCAATCTCTACCTCGGCAGCCAAACCGAAACCAGCGGTACTGCCTTTGGGCCGCTCAACGATCGCCGCTATCCCACTCCCAAAATTCTCGCCACCTACCCGATCGGGGCCTCCATCTCCACCCCAATTTTTACCGATGGTAATCGTCTGGTGGCCGCAGGCTATGGCGGACTGTATCTGTTTCAAATCGCCTTTGAAGTCGCCAATAACGACGCGATCGCCCGTGAAACAACCGCGATCGGGGCCAGCGGCACACGCTACCGACTCACTCTAAGCTTGATCGATCACGTCACTGGCTCTTTTGAATCTACACCCATTGTCTGGGATGGCAAGATTTACATCTGTAGTCGAGATGGTGGGCTCTACACCTTCGGCTAGCCCTGACACCAACAGCACTCGCGTATTCCACAGGCATCTAGCTCACTGCGATCCGTTAAAACGACTGCAAGCGATAGCGGGTTGTTTGCCATGATAGATTCGTCCATTTTTGACAGTGTGAGAGCAGGAACATACAGGGTAGGTTAGCATCGTTTAGAAATAGCTTCTTAGCACCACCTCATTTTTCAGTCGCAATGATGTGCAAGTCAATATGTTTATGTCGGATCAGACGCATGATTTTTTGGGTAAATGAACCTTTAAGTATCTGTCTCCAAAAGGATTGTTGACTTTCACCAATGACAATTTGAGTAATGCGTTGTTGTTCAGCAACTTCAGCGATCGCTTGAGCTACATTAAGATGTTGTACTCGCAAAAACTTACCCTCAAATTCTTGACACAGCTTTTCACAGGTTTCTAAGTGTAAGGTTTCTTCTTTTGTGAGAAAGCGATCAGAAGTATCAACAAAAACTACATAAAATGGTGCATTCATATAGTTAGTAATGCGGGCTCCCCGGCGGATCAATTGCACAGCATTGGGATAGGTGGAAATGCAAACGAGTATTCGTTCATGGATATTATGGGATTGTCCAGACAACGTTTTTTCATTGGCTTCTTCCTCAACTGTGTCGGCAACTTCTCGGAGAGCAAGTTCTCGCAAGGCAATTAGGTTGCGCCGTTGGAAAAAGTTTCCCAGAGATAGTTGAATTTTCTCGGGGGCATAGATTTTGCCATCCAGTAATCGCTCTTCCAGGGTTTCTGGGGTAACATCCACTACCACCACTTGATCTGCCTCTTCTAGGAGACGATCCGGGATACGTTCTCGCACCACAACACCAGTGATTCGCGCTACCAGATCGTTCAAGCTTTCAAGGTGTTGGATATTGACCGTAGAGTAAACATCTATGCCCGATTCCAGCAAAATCTCCACGTCTTGATAGCGTTTTTCTTTCAATGAACCGGGGATATTGGTGTGGGCAAGTTCATCGACCAGAACCAGTTGGGGCGATCGCGCCAGAATCGCTTTTGTATCCATTTCTTGCAGGGTCAAGCCCTCTTTGGCGATCACCTGTCTGGGAATCATTTCTAACCCCACAGCTTTCTCTGCCGTTTCTCTCCGCCCGTGGGTTTCCAGTAGCCCCACAATCACATCAATCCCTTCTTGTTTCAGCAGATGGGCTTCTTCCAGCATTTTGTAAGTTTTGCCCACACCGGGAGCCATGCCAATGAAAATCTTGTGCTTACCGCGTTGGGGAGAGTGGATGTAGGTACTATCTGGAGAAGAATGGGGATGATACATGAATTATTCCTTCAATTTGTCTAACGCTAAATTGAGTTTTAATACATTCACACCAGGTTCACCCAAAATACCCAGGAATCGACCATCTGTATTCTGGACAATCAAGATTTCTAGTTGATTGGGTTGTAAACCTCGTACTTTGGCAACTCGGTTGATTTGGCTTTTAGCGGCGTCTAAAGTAATGTGCGGGTCGAGGCTAGAGCCGGAAGTATAGACCAAATCAGCCGTTGCTCGGATACCTGCGGCTTGTAATTTCGCAATTTCACCCGTAATTGCCTGCTGAGGATCAGGATTAGATTTACCTCTGACGCGATCCATTAATGCCAGATTACTCGGTGCGAGATTACTAGCTCCAGACACACCGGTTTTGAGAACTCCAGCCGTGTCATTTTGAGGATCGGCGGTACTGTAGTTGGTTGTGCTGGGGCGGCTGTTGAAGTAGCGATCGCTGGTAAAGGGTTGTCCAATTAATGCCGAGCCGATGACTTGTCCCTGGGCATTTTTCAGCAAACTCCCATTGGCTTGATCGGGCAAGGCCAGTTGACCCACAACAAAAATTATGCCGGGATAAAGCACCGCAACAAGAACCCATAGGACTAGGGTAATGCGTACTGCTTTTATGACTTCACGAATTATGCTCATTAGAACCGCTCCGGTTGAAACATGACAACAAAGAGATAGCCCGAAAGAGCTACGGTAACTAGCCCCAAAATCCCCAAGGCATAGGCTTGGGAGCGCGAGAAGACATCACCTGTGGCCGCTTGCACGGCCAGAGCTGGGATTAGATTGAAGCAGAGGAGACAGAACAGGTAGCGAGGCACTTTTCGGCGATAAAGCTGTATCCCGATGGCTTGAATTGCTTCGACCTGGAATGGCAAAAAATGGATTGGGTTAAATGGGTTCATGATGTTGAAGAACAAGATGGTTAGGCAAATGGCAGGATCACGTCAATTAACTTGATGGCAATAAAGGGAGCAATCACACCACCTAACCCGAAAAACAGGATATTGCGGCGTAGTAGTTGATCGGCGGTCAGGGGGCGAAATTCTACCCCTTTCAGTGCGAGGGGAATCAGGGCCGGAATAATTAGGGCGTTGTAGATCAAGGCGGACAAAATTGCGGATTGGGGGCTTTTGAGTCCCATGATATTGAGGGCACCAATGCCAGCCGCAGAAAAAATGGTTGGGATAATGGCGAAGTATTTGGCGATGTCATTAGCGATCGAAAAGGTGGTCAACGCACCACGGGTGATTAGGAGTTGCTTTCCGATCGTCACCAGATCGATCAACTTGGTCGGATCAGAATCCAAGTCCACCATGTTTGCAGCTTCTTTAGCAGCCTGAGTGCCGGAATTCATCGCCAATCCTACATTCGCTTGGGCAAGAGCGGGAGCATCATTGGTGCCATCCCCCGTCATCGCAACCAGTTTGCCTTGAGACTGTTCCTGGCGAATCACATCAATCTTGTCCTCGGGTGTAGCTTCAGCGATGAAATCATCAACCCCCGCTTCTTGGGCAATCACCGAAGCTGTAATGCGGTTATCGCCCGTCAGCATGATGGTGCGAACACCCATGCACCGCAATTGATCGAAGCGTTCTTTAATTCCTGGTTTAACGATATCTTTCAGATAGATTACGCCATAGATTTCACTGTCCTGGCAAACTGCGAGCGGTGTCCCCCCCAACTTGGAAACCCGTTCATAGGTGGCATCCAACTCTGGAGTCAGGCTACCGCCACGGGAACGGACGAAGCCTTTAATAGCATCGACGGCTCCTTTGCGAATCTGCTGCCCATGGGCTAAGTTAGTGCCGCTCATCCGGGTGCGGGCCGAGAATTCTACACCTTCTGTTGTTTCGGGCTGGAAGTCTAGTTTGGCACCTAGTTTTTCTGCTAATTGCACGATCGATCGTCCCTCTGGAGTTTCATCAAACAGGCTGGAAGCCAGGGCGATGGTTGCCAGACGATCTAATGAATGCCCATTCACTGGAATAAACTCATCAGCAAGGCGATTGCCCAGGGTGATCGTACCGGTCTTATCGAGTACCAGTGTATTCACGTCACCGCAGGCTTCCACCGCCCGACCAGAAGTGGCAATGACATTGAATTGTGCGACCCGATCCATGCCAGCAATGCCGATCGCACTCAACAAGCCACCAATGGTGGTAGGAATCAATGCCACTAAGAGAGAGATGAGAATGGCGATCGTTGTCGGTGTGTTGACGTAATTGGCTAACGGAGACAGCGTGGCAACCACAATCAAAAAGACTTGTGTGAGTACCGTAAGCAGCACCGTCAAGGCAATTTCATTTGGAGTTTTGCTCCGTTCTGCTCCTTCGACGAGGGCAATCATACGATCAATAAATCCCTGTCCCGGATCGGCGGTAATCCGAATCAATAATTCATCGGACATCACTCGTGTTCCCCCCGTCACGGAACTGGCAATGTCCGTCCCAGGTTGTTTCAGCACAGGAGCCGATTCACCCGTAATCGCCGATTCATCCACTGAGGCAATGCCAGATACGACTTCGCCATCGACGGGAATAATTTCTCCTGCGATCACCTTAACCTGCTCACCCCGACGCAATGCTGTGGAAGGAACGGATTGGGTGGAGCCATCTGGCAGCACTTTACGTGCCATGGTGTCCGATCGTGTTGCCCGCAGAGAATCGGCCTGGGCTTTACCGCGTCCTTCTGCGACGGCTTCAGCAAAGTTAGCGAACACCACAGTAAAGAACAAAATCAGGGTAATTAACCCATTCAGTAACCGTTGCTGATTCGGGTCTGCGGTCACAGTGCCAAACAAATTGGGATCGAGGGTAACCAAGGCCGTGACAATAGTGCCAACCCACACCAGAAACATGACCGGATTGCGAACGGCAATGCGCGGATCGAGCTTGTGAAATGCATCCTGGATGGCACGTTTGTATAGCCCTATCATCTTCGTTTTAGGCGTATGTTTGCGATCGCCCCGACGCTTCGTTTGTGTACTCATGAGTTAGATTCCTCCTGCAATCTGAAAGGCTTCAGCGATCGCTCCCAGTGCCAGAACTGGGAAAAAAGTCAACGCACCCATAATCAAAATCACACCTGCGGTTATGCCCGTAAATAGCCCGGTATCGGTGCGGAGTGTGCCCGTCGTCATCGGCACAACCGGCTTACGCGACATCCCATCCGCCAATAGCACCAGCGCAATCATCGGAATGTAACGCCCTGCCAGCAGACTCACCGAGGTGCTTAAATTCCACCACAGTGCAGTTGCAGCGGGTTGACTATCGGCCAGTCCTTCAAACCCAGAGCCATTATTGGCAGCGGCTGAAGCGTATTCATACATCACTTGCGATAGACCATGAAAGCCGGAATTAGTGATGCCCGCAAGTTGTTCGGGAAATGCTAACGTGATCGCACCCGGAATCAAAATAAAAATCGGGTGCACCAACAAAATTAATAAACTAGTCAACACCACTTCTCGTTTTTCAATCTTGCGTCCCAGAAATTCTGGTGTGCGCCCCACCATTAACCCCGTAATAAACACGGCCAAAATCAAGTAGGCAAACAGATAGGCCGTGCCTGTTCCCTGTCCACCCCAAATAATTTGTAGAAATAGATTTGCCAGTAAAACTGCACCACCCAATGGCATAAACGAGTCGTGCATACTGTTGACGGCTCCGCACATAGTGCCCGTTGTGGTGACCGCATAAAGAACCGATTGCGCCCAGCCAAATCGCACTTCTTTCCCTTCCAGATTGGGTTGCGGGCTACTTAGTAGTGCATTGACGGCTGGATTGCCCTGATATTCGGCGATCGTCGCTACGCCAATAAACACTAAATAAATCCCAAACACCATGCCATAGATCAACCAGGCTTGTTTGCGGTTGTTGGCAAAAATGCCATAGGTGTAGATCAAGGACGTGGGGATGGCCATCATCGCCAAAATTTGGATCAGGTTTGTCAACCCATTCGGGTTTTCAAAGGGATGCGCCGAATTGACCGCAAAGAAGCCACCGCCGTTTTCACCCAATTCTTTGATGATCTCAAAATGGGCAACGGGTCCCAGAGCGATCGCCTGCTGTACCGTAGGATCTTCCAGGGTCGGTACGATAACGGGTGCAGACAGCGTTTCAGGAATACCAGCCGCCATCAACACCACGGCTCCCACCAGGCTGATGGGGAGCAGAATGCGTGTGATCGAAAGGATCAAATCAACGTAGAAGTTGCCCAGGGGTCTACCGGTTAAGCCCCGGATAAAGGCGATCGCCACGGCAATTCCTGTAGCAGCAGAGGTGAAAAATAAAAATCCCAATGCCATCACCTGACTGAAATAGCTAAAGGTGGTTTCGCCAGAGTAATGCTGTTGGTTGGTATTGGTGATAAACGAAATTGCCGTATGTAGCGCGGTATCCCAGGTTGGCGCACCCAAATCCGTAGGGTTGAGGGGTAATAAGCCTTGAAACATGAAGATGGTAAACACAAAGACTGCCATCACCAAATTGCTGAACAGCACAGCCTGAATGTATTGCCATGCCATCATTTCAGTCTCCACAGGAATGCCACTCAGCCGATAGATAATCTGTTCTAAAGGGCTGAGTAGGCGATCGAGGGGCGTGCGTTCCCCTAAAAAAATGCGGGCAATGTATCCGCCCAAAAGTGGAGTGATCAGGACGACGATCAGCAAGGTCAATGCAATCTGAATCCAGCCTTGCAGCATGATGTGAAATTGCTCCTCAGAATAACGGATTGAACTTTGGGTTCATGATGCATTTTGCGGTTCTGAAATACCAGGTATAGTCGGATATAAATTGGGTCTATATCAGGTAATAAACGCAGCCTAAACGCAGCAGTAGTTAGCGTAAATCTCGTATCTTGAAAGGATCAAGACGATCATCCTAATTCTCTGCCCATATGAATCCATCCCCTCTGCTCCCAAACCCCCAGGCTGATCAAACCTCACACAATTGGTTCTGGATCTCGGCGGGACTCATTACCATTATTTTCGTCTTGGAGTTTGCCACGCCGTCTGAGTTTATTGTTGGCTATCTTTACACCGCTCCAATTTTGCTCAGCAGTGCCCAATCTCAACGGCGCAGAACTGCCCAGATCACGACTGTGGTGATTGCCCTGACATTACTCAATCTCTGGATTCCAGACCCCAGTCAAATCACCTTGGCTACGATTGTTAATCGTCTGATTGCCGCCATGGCACTCCTGGTCACTGGTTTTTTGGGCGATCGCAACCGCTCCTACCAAACAGCCATCATTCAACAAAAGAAGCAGATAGAAGCGAGCCAAGCTCTGATGCAGATGCGGGAAGACTTTACCTCCACCCTCACCCACGATCTCAAAACTCCGCTACTGGGTGCGATCGAGACCTTAAACGCCTTTCAAGATGAGAGATTTGGTCAGGTCTTGCCAGTACAACGGCAGGTCATCCGTACCATGATCCGCAGTCATCGAACCAGCTTACAGTTGCTCGATACCCTACTTGATGTTTATCGCAATGATGCAGAGGGCCTGCATTTAGACCTCACCTTAGTAGACTTAACCGCTCTAGCAGAAGAAACCGCCAGTACCCTGTTGGATTTAGCTGCTAGCCGTCGGGTTCATCTATCGTTCAATTATGGTGACACCAACATTCGCCAATCGCTCTGGGTTAGGGGCGATCGGCTACAACTGCAACGGGTTTTCACCAATCTATTGATGAATGCGATTAATCATTCCCCGCGCGGCGATCGCATTGAAATTCTGCTAGAATCTCACACCTCCTATCAAGTGGTCAAAATTCTGGATACAGGTTCTGGCATCCAACCAGATGAACTTTGCCATCTGTTTGAGCGGTTTTATCAGGGGCAAAGTAATCGACAGGCAAAGGGCACAGGCTTAGGACTTTACCTCTCCCGGCAGATCATCACGGCTCATGACGGTACAATCTGGGCAGAAAACCGTGCGCTATCCGGTGCCCTGTTTGGCTTCAAAGTACCGATCGCATCTTCTTCTGAATTGTCCCATGCCCACAACAAACCCGCTGAAAATTCTCCTGGTTGAAGACGATGAGCTATTTCGCCTGGGACTGCGTGTGCGTTTGCAGCAAGAACCGGATTTAAAAATCGTGGCAGAAGCAGACGATGGGGAAGCGGCGATCGAGCTCGTAGAAACTCACCCGATCGAACTCGTATTGCTGGACATAGGACTCCCCGGTATTGGCGGTATCGAGACCTGTTGCCAACTCAAACAACGTTACCCCAGCCTCCCCATTTTGGTTTTAACGTCCCACTCCCAACCTGCTCTGATTACCCGCCTCGTAGCAGCCGGTGCCCAAGGCTATTGTGTGAAGGGAGTCGCACCAGAAAAGCTAATTTTGGCATTGCGGTCGATATCGGCGGGTGCATCATGGTGGGATGCCATTGCAACCCAAACTATTCAAGAGCAAGTGGGGCAAACGGCTATGTCTATCCCTGAAGCACCTGGCAAGAATCATACCCTTACTCAACGGGAACAAGAGGTTCTAGCATTAATCGCAGCGGGTAAAAGTAACCCAGAAATTGCTCAAGTTTTGTATATTACCCCTGGTACAGTGCGGGTGCATGTTCACGCAATTTTGCATAAATTGAGGGTGAACGATCGGACTCAAGCCGTCGTCGTGGCTCTGCGAAACAAACTAATCACTCAACCCAGTAGCAACATCTAATTGGTAGATAACATAAGTACGGGATAAAAAATCGGCTGAACGCCTTGCAAAATCGTTATTCTTGACAAACTGCTGGAAGAAACGGTGTGTGGTCGTTTCAGAAACTAGCTCAATTTGCTGAGAATGCAGGCAATTTTCCTAACGTCGTTACTCTTTGCATTAGCCAGAGCCTCTAGTTTAATGAATCAATTGTCTTATTTTCAGTCTTCAGAAACTAAAACTTGGCAATTTCTTTGCAATTTTTAAAATACGCGAAACTCAGGCTGGACTATCGGTCATGACTTTGATGGTTCAATGTAATAAAATCTTTATGCAAATCTAAAGAAAATTAAGTTTAACGTCAAGTCTTTTTTGAAATATGCTAAAGCCGAACGCGATCCAAGATGAAGCAATGGTGTGTTCTAGACATTCCCATGTGAGATTATCTCTTTTCTAGGTTGACCTGATAAACTCTAACAGATGGATTTCTGGCTATTTTTGTATCAGAGACAACACTTAAGTCATTGTGGTCTGTGCAATCAAAAGACGTAAAGTTCAAGAAAAATCGCTGAATTGGGTTGCATCAACAAGTATTACGAAAATACCAAGGGAGTTCATTCAGTCTGTTAAGATAAAATTCAATCAAGATGGGAAGTAGTTGGGGCAAATAAACAAATGAGTTGAGTGCCTTGATGCCGAAAGATCACGATCAGTAAGATTCACCAAACAGTTGTCGGATCGAGATCTTCTCGTGTGATTTCCCGCACGACAATACAATTTTAGGAAGGTACTCATGGAACTCTGTCCCTGCTGCAATGCATTGATGTTGCGCCATATTCGTAGCCATCAATTGTTTTGGTTGTGTCAGTCCTGTTCCTTTGAGATAATTATTCAATCGAAGAATGAAATGATCGCACCGGAAATATCCACACGAGAGGATGAGACGATGCGGAACGTTACCACCTCTGTAGCCTAATGTAACGTGAGTACGGGATAAGCAAATTCGCTCAAATAACGGTAAACCTAAGGTTCTAGCTAATGCAAAGAGCAATGACTTTAGGAAAATTGCCTGCATTCTCAGCAAATTGAGCCACTTTCTGGAACAACCGCATACTGTTGCTTCAATCAGTTCGCTAAGAATGATGATTTTGCAAGGCTTTCAGCCGATTTCTTATCCCGTATTCACGTTAATGTACTAGGCGGTAGTGCCAAGAAGGTGATGATGCGTTGTGGTGATGGATGAAATACCAAATAGCACCAATGTGATTCTCCAAAGATGTGGAAAAGGATGAAGTCTCGCGCACCAAATGAGAGAACCCTTGCCGTAAGGTAGTGTTACCACGCTTGATATAGCTAGTTTTATCCGTTTCTTTGCCCACAGCTCGATGCCGTTTACTGGGTAGAACCACCCCGCAGTCTGTCCAAAAGTTGGTGTGGGCAAATGCAAATTGTTGATAAATGTCGGGCAACTTGCGTACGATCGTCCACCGTGGCGCGTTAGGGTGAACTCCGATCGCCCTTTCTGAGCTAACGTCATGCGTGCTTCCCTCTCGATCTTCCCCACCCAACGGCGTCTGACCACGAAAGGCCGCAACCACTGGCAACCTCGATCGCGCGGTCTTTGGGGATTTGGATTGTTGGTGATGCTTGCGGCGTGTCGTCCCACACCAGCGCTCAAGCCGGTGGTGGTATCTCAAAATTCGCCGGATGCTGCGACTTCCACCAGTCCGGCCAGTCCAGTTCCTACGCCCCAATCCTCCCCCCGTCAGACGGCGGGCGTACCGGAGGTATTACGTCCAGCACTCGACACCCTGCGTCACCAAACCCAAATCCCGGTTTTACTCCCCGATCGTCTGCCGCTACCGGAGGAGCCAATCTATGCCAGCACCCATGCGGAGGCAGACCGCTACGCGATCGACCTGGGATACGTGCCGGACTGTCGTGGTAATGCCTGCCTGTTTGGCACGATCGCAGCACGGCGGGGCAGTGGTGACTATTACGAACTGAATGAACCATTTGCCCAGACGATCGAGCTGGCGGACGGCACACCGGGCTATTTCAATCCGTCGGTGTGTGGGGCATCCTGTGCGCCGCCGGTGTTGGAGTGGGAATACGGCGGCTCGCGATATCGTTTGGAGTTGAAGGGGTTAGCAGAGGCGGAAGCACTGGAGGTGTTGGCGATGGTGGCCAATTCGGCGATCGCGGCGGGCGATCGCCGACGTTAACCGGATGGGTCTGGATCTGAAGGCTTTGACCTTTGAGGTCTTGTGGCTAAATTTTGGTGAAATCTCCGTGAAATTTCCGATGTCTGTTTTGACTGGAAACCCTGAAAATTCTTGCGCCAATGCCGGTGGTTAGCGGGACACGATATGTCAAGAAGCGCAACAAACTGGCGTAACTCGGGGTCGATCGCGGCTGACCCTCCGAGATCATCCCTAAAATAGGTCTATCAATCTGCATTCTCAAGACGTGACTAACGGCGATCAACACCGAATCCTCCTGCGGAGAAACTCCAAACCGTCTTGATTTCCCGTTAACCCGTTGTTAACCCGTTCCTCTGTCGTCCTTCCTTTGCGTCGTCGTTCTACCTGTTCCTATGACTGACTCCTATCTTGACCCTGCCTTAACGGCTCGCTTCGATGTTGCGTCGAAGGTTGAGCCTCCGATGGATGATCAGACCCCGATCGAGACGATCGCGTTGGATGTGGGTGGTATGAAATGTGCGGGTTGTGTCAAGGCAGTAGAGCGTCAGCTTGATGTCACCGGCGTGGTGTCGGCGTCGGTGAATCTGGTCACGGAAATGGCCGCTGTGCAGTATCGATCGGGGAGCCTTGATCCACAGACCCTGGTGCAACGCCTGACTGAGGCGGGATTTCCCAGTCAGATCCGGACAACGGAGGCACTGTCGATCGAGGAGATCGAAGCGACGGAAGAGCGCCAATATCAAGCGGCCCACGATCGGCGACAGCAGCTTGTCACGGCGATTGTTTTAATCGTGTTGTCCACGATCGGTCACGCGGAAATGTTGGGCTTGCCGTCCCTGCCGATCTTTAGCAATATTTGGTTTCATTACGGCCTAGCGACGCTGTCGCTGCTATTTCCTGGGCGTCCGATTTTGCTGGATGGGTGGCGCGGGCTGACCCACGGCACACCGAATATGAACACGCTGATCGGCCTGGGCGTCACCACGGCCTACGTTGCCAGCAGCGTTGCGATGCACGTGCCGAGCCTGGGTTGGGACTGCTTTTTTGAAGAGCCGGTGATGCTGCTGGGCTTTATTTTGTTGGGGCGGGCGTTGGAACGCCACGCTCGTGATCGGGCGGCGTCATCCCTGCGGGCCTTGGTGGGACTCCAGCCGCGTACGGTGCATTTGGTGACGAAGGGCGACGATCTCGATCAGCTTGACGATCGCAGCGTGGTGGATCTGCCGTCGAATCAGGTGCGCGTCGGTGATTTGCTGCGGGTGCTACCCGGTGAAAAATTGCCGGTGGATGGGGTCGTGATGGCCGGGACGACGGCGATCGATGAATCGATGCTGACGGGTGAACCGTTGCCGATCGAAAAACATCACGGCGATCGGGTCACCACCGGCACGCTCAACCAATCCGGCGCGATCGTGGTTCGCGCCCAGCGCACCGGTAAGGACACGACTCTGGCGCAAATCGTCGAACTGGTACGCGATGCCCAAACCCGCAAAGCACCGGTACAGATCTTCGCCGACACCGTGGCGGGTTATTTTGCCTACGGGATTATGGCGCTGGCGGTGGTCACCCTCCTGTTTTGGAGTATGGCCGGTGTGCCGCTATTTGGGGATCACATTCTCCACGCTCAGGAATGGCCGATGTTTGGTCATGCCCATCGGGCCATGCCACACCACGGATCACCGCTATTGCTGGCGATCAAGCTGATGATTGATGTGTTGGTGATTGCCTGTCCCTGTGCCTTGGGGCTGGCAACACCGACGGCGATCCTGGTGGGGACGGGGCTGGGAGCTTCGCGCGGTTTGCTGATTCGGGGGGGAGATGCCCTGGAACGGGTGCATCAATTACAAACGATCGTCTTTGATAAAACCGGAACCCTGACGATCGGACGTCCCACGGTAACCGACTGTGCCACGATCGCCACGGTGAGCGAAACCGAAGCGATCCAGCTTGCCGCTTCGATCGAGCAAGGCACAAGCCACCCCCTCGCCACAGCTCTGGTCAATGCGGCCAAGGCGAAGTCGATCACACTGCTCCCGGCGACGGACTGTAAAACCGAAGCCGGAGCCGGGGTTACGGCGCTGGTCGAGAACCGCACGATCGTCGTCGGTAATCGTCCCTGGCTCGAAGCCTGCCAAATCACGATTCCAGACGAGCTAACCGATCGCGCCGATACCTTTGCCCAGGCGGGTAAAACCGTGATTTTTGTCGCGGCGGACGGCCAAGCGATCGCCACGATCGCGATCGCCGATGAGTTACGCCCAGAAACCGCTAGCGCCATCCGTGCTCTACAAAAGCTCGGACTCCGCGTGATGATGCTCACGGGCGATCGGCGGGCGGCGGCGGACGCGATCGCCCAACAAATCGGTCTTGCGCCAGAAAACGTGATCGCCGATGTGCGACCGACGGAAAAATCCGAGGCGATCATGCGGTTGCAACAGTCAGGGCAACCTTCAAAACAACGAGTGGCAATGGTTGGCGACGGGATTAATGATGCTCCGGCGCTGGCACAAGCGGATGTGGGAATTTCGCTCCATGGCGGCACGGACGTGGCGATCGAGACAGCGCAGATCGTCTTGATGCGTAGCGATCTGAACGACATCGTGGCGGCGATTCGTCTCAGTCGCGCGACGTTTAATAAGATTCGCCAAAATATCGGCTGGGCGTTTGGTTACAACGCGATCGGCATTCCGATCGCGGCGGGGGTGCTATTGCCGAATTTCGGAATTATTCTCAATCCGGCGTTTGCGGCGGTGGCGATGGCGTTGAGTTCGATTAGTGTGGTGACGAATTCGCTACTGTTGCGCAGAGCGTTGGGACGACGGTAATCGTAGAGTGGGAATCGCCCACCATCACGAAATTCACCCACAGATCGCCGACATCTTGCCCATAAATTGATCTTGAGCTTTGCAAAACCAACACACCCCTTTAAAATCATGGCTACAGTTGGACGGCCTGCCTCAACTTCACCGATCGTGCTGTTCTTGCTATGTGAGTATTTTTACGAAGCCCCCCCAATGATCAATTTCATCAATCCGATTCATCCGTCCGATTTACCATCATCCCGATTATCGGAACGTTAAGCATGTCTGAGATTGCGACCGAAATCATCATTGTGTTACTCCTAATCATCGCCAATGGTATTTTTTCGGGATCGGAAATGGCCGTAATTTCGGCTCGAAAAGTTCGCTTAGAACAGTTAATCAACCAAGGAAATCGTAACGCTCGCGTCGCACTAAAACTAGCAAATTCGCCGAATAATTTTCTCTCTACGGTTCAGATTGGAATCACGCTCATTGGGATTTTGAGCGGTGCGGTTGCGGGGGCAACGATCGCCAAACGACTCGCGATGGTTGTAGAGAAAATTCCGTTGTTACACCCCTATAGTGAAGGAATTAGTGTGGGCTTCGTGGTGAGTCTGATCACTTTTTTTTCCTTAGTCGTCGGTGAACTTGTTCCTAAGCGCATTGCCCTAAATAATCCTGAACAAATTGCTTGCTCTGTGGCGAAACCTATGCGGCAGCTCTCACGCCTGACCGCGCCCTTGGTACATTTACTAGGCTCAGCGACGGATTTACTTTTAAAAATATTAGACATCCGTACCTCTGAAGAACCGGCAGTAACTGAAGAAGAGATCAAGGTGTTAATTCGTCAGGGTGCAAAATCGGGCATGTTTGAAGAATCAGAACACGAAATGGTCGAGCGAGTGTTTCGCCTTGGCGATCGATCAATCAAATCTCTGATGACACCACGCACGGAAATTGTTTGGCTGGATCTAGAATCATCACTAGTTGAAAATCTCGAAGAAGTCACCAATAGCACCTACTCACGCTTTCCGGTGGGTCGCGGTAGCCTAGATCAGTGCGTGGGCATGGTGCGTGGCAGTAATTTATTGGCCGCGTGTTTATCCAATCCCCAGGTTGAGCTTGAATCGTTAATTCATCCCCCGCTATATATTGCTGAAAGCACCCGAGCGTTGAAGGTTTTAGAGCAATTTAAACAAATTGGAATGCACATTGCGCTTGTGGTGGACGAATACGGGGGAATTGAAGGCTTGGTGACTCTTAATGATTTAATGGAGGCGATCGTCGGGGATTTACCCTCAGCGGAAGCTCAGGAGGAACCGATGGCGGTGCAACGGGAAGATGGGTCTTGGTTATTAGATGGGTTGATTTCGATTGACGAATTTAAAGAGATTTTGGGAGATGAATTTCTGCCCGAAATGCAAGACGGATACCATACTTTAGGCGGATTTGTGATGCATTCTTTGATGCATATTCCCCGCGCTAGTGAGCATTTTGAACGGGGGGGATTGCGCTTTGAAGTGATGGATATGGATGGCGTGCGTGTGGACAAGGTTTTAGTGATTCCGATTGAGCGTAAGGCTGTGGATATGGAAGATTTTGATGAGGAATGAGTAAGTAATCTAAGTCAAAAATTGGATGATTGGAGGGATTCCAGAGGGTGAAGATTTTGAGATTTTAGAAACCTCAAAATTCTGAGGTTACTGTTGATTGTCTAGGTCTACTTTGGTCATAAATTTGGCGATCAATTTGACCATGAATTTGACCATGAAATTCCTACCGTTTTCTTAAACCCTCTATGCAGAATCCATGGGAATGCCCAAATCCTGGGGTATGGCGGGTTTATCTCATTGGCAACAACAAGCGTCCGTTAACCGCGCTGACATGCGAAAATACCAGACCAGCGATCGCCGTGTAGCTCTCCGGCTTCCCCACCTCGATCGACGACTCCTTCCCCCGCGTCTAGCGAACGTTTAATCCATGGCAACAGCACCGATCGTCCAAAAATTTGGCGGAACCTCCGTCGGCTCCGTCGAGCGCCTCCAGGCCGTGGCGCAGCGTGTGGCAAACACCGCGAAGGAAGCGCCCGTGGTGGTGGTGGTGTCTGCGATGGGCAAAAGCACCGATGCGCTGGTGGCGTTGGCGAACGAAATATCGAGCAACCCCTCGCGGCGCGAAATGGACATGTTGCTTTCGACCGGGGAACAGGTCTCGATCGCGCTGCTCAGTATGGCGCTGCAAGAACTCGGCCAACCGGCGATCTCGATGACCGGCGCACAGGTGGGCATCGTCACCGAGGCGGAACACTCGCGGGCGCGGATTTTGAAAATTTCGACCGATCGCCTCCAGCGCCAGCTCGACGCCGGTAAGGTCGTCGTCGTTGCGGGCTTTCAGGGCATGGCCTCCGGTGATGAATTCGAGATTACGACCCTGGGGCGCGGTGGTTCGGATACGTCAGCGGTGGCATTGGCGGCGGCACTCCACGCCGATCGCTGCGAAATCTACACCGATGTTCCCGGCATTCTCACCACCGATCCGCGTCTGGTTCCCCACGCGCAGCTCATGGAGGAAGTGACCTGCGATGAAATGCTCGAACTCGCGAGCCTAGGGGCGACGGTGTTGCATCCACGGGCGGTGGAGATTGCGCGGAATTATGGTGTACCACTGGTGGTGCGATCGAGCTGGACGAATGACCCCGGTACGCGGATCACGGCTCCGGCTCCCCTCGATCGCGCTTTAGCCGGTCTCGAATTGGTGCATCCCGTAGATGCGGTGGAACTCAACCCCACCGAAGCGAAAATTTCCTTTGTGCGCGTCCCCGATCGTCCCGGCATCGCGGCAAAATTATTCAGCGAACTGGGTCGCCGCAAGCTCGATGTGGATCTAATCGTCCAGTCGATCCACGAGGGTAACACCAACGATATCGCCTTTACCGTGGCCGACGCTGACGCCGAACGCGCCGAGGCGATCGCCCGCGAAATCGTGCCGCTGCTATGCGAATCCGAAAGCGGCGAGGTCTGCGATCGCGATGTGGAAGTGACGGCGAGCCGCGATATTGCCAAGATCAGTATCGTCGGTGCGGGCATGATTGGTCGTCCCGGCGTGGCGGCGCAAATGTTCGCGACACTGGCGGCGGAGGGGATTAGTATTCAGACGATTTCGACCTCAGAGGTCAAAGTGAGCTGCACGATCGATCGGGTTGATGGCGATCGGGCGGTGGCGGCGTTGTGTCAGGTATTTCAGGTGGAACCGTCTGCAATGCGTGACACTGTGCCTAGCACGGCTCCGAGTGTGCGCGGTGTGGCGCTCGATCGCGGTCAGGCACAGATCGGCGTGTTGCACATTCCTGACAAGGCGGGCATGGCGGCGCAAATTTTCGCAGCTCTGGCCGATCGCAATATCAGTGTTTACACGATCGTCCAGTCCGAGCGTTGCCGCATCGTGAATAACATCCCGACGCGCGATCTGTCGTTTACGGTGAATTCGGAGGATGCGGATACTGCGGTGACGCTGTTGACGGAGTTGGCGGCGACGGTGGGCTATGAGTCGGTGACGATCGAGCGGGATATCGCCAAGGTGAGTATCGTCGGGGCGGGGATGGCGAACGAGTCGGGGGTTGCGGCGGCGATGTTTACGGCGTTGGCCGATCGCGG
>RDYZ01000295.1 GCA_004293855.1 Oscillatoriales cyanobacterium
GGTCAGCCGTTCGACGCTGAGATTTTTGAGTTCTAACTCAAAAAAGAGCAGCAGATTTTCTAAATCCGTGGCCGCTTCCATGAGCCGATCTTGCGCCTGTTTTGCCGGTTCGTTGCGCGTGTTGGCCGCAAAGGTCAGCATTGGATAGGCGACAATGTAGCCTGTTTTCTGCCCGATCGCTTCGAGCTGCTGCAACGCTTCGGCAATTTCATCGGCTCCCAACATCGCAACATTGCCGCGATAGGTCAACCGAAATTCGCTGGCTCGGGTTTGCAGATCAGCGAGATCGGTATCAATCTGGGGGTCATCGAGTCCAGCATAGAGATCGGACAGATCCCAATCTTGGCGAAGCGGACTCGAGAGAGCGCGATCGGTCGAAATCGTTTCAGTCATAGTGATCGGTTGTGGTTTAGTTTAGTTTGGGGAGAACGAACACAGACACAAATCGTACAAACAGACGCGGATCGGTATCGCGAGGGTGAGACCTTTGAGATTTTGAAAGCCTCAAAGGTCTGGATCTGACAGTTTTAGGAGCGAGGCCGACTTACAAACGTCGTTCGATCGCGGTGTTAAAGCGATCGGTGATGGCCGCCAGATCCACGTCGATCGTCACGTTATCGTGATTCTCGATAATTAGCCGTGAACCGTGAACTGTACCGAGTTCGCACCAGTTTTCGCCCAGGTTTTCCGTTAAAAACGCTTCCCAGGTCGCCACATTCGATCGCGCCACCGAGACCACAATTCGCGCCCCAGTTTCGCCGAATAGCAGCCCATCGACGCGATCGCCACCGGCCACATTCCCCACATCCACGCTCGCACCGATGTTACCCGCAATGCACGACTCGGCCAGCGCCACCGCCAAACCGCCCTCCGCACAGTCATGCGCCGATCGCACCCAGCCGGAACGGATGCCCGTACGACAGGCCGCCTGTACCGCGAGCTCCGCGTCGTAGTCCACACGCGGCGGCTTCCCGGCGATCGTGCCGTGGATCGTCGCCAGATACTCCGACGCCCCCAGGGTCGGCACTTGCTTCGCCCCCAGCAGATAGATCACATCGCCTTCCGACTGGAACGCCTGACCGACAATGTTCGCCACGTCTTCCACTAGGCCGACCATCCCAACCACCGGTGTGGGGTAGATCGGTGTTGGTTTGCCATCCGAGTCGAGGGTTTCGTTATAGAGTGAAACGTTACCACCGGTAACCGGCGTCTTAAAGGCCGTGCAAGCGTCGGATAAACCGGCGCAGGCTGAGGCCAGTTGCCAGTAGCCGATCGGCTTTTCGGGGCTGCCAAAGTTGAGGTTATCGGTCACGGCCACCGGCTCGGCTCCAACGCAGCTTAGGTTCCGTGCCGCTTCCGCCACGACGTACTTAGCGCCCTCGTGGGGATCGAGATAGACGTAACGCGAATTGCAATCCACCGTCGCGGCACAACCGCGCTGGGTCGCCGAATCCGCGCCGCCGAGTACCGATCGCAGGCGAATCACCGCCGCGTCACCACCACCGGGAACGAGAACGGTGTTGTTTTGCACCTGGTGGTCATACTGGCGATAGACCCAGCGTTTGGAGGCGAGGCTTGGGGTATCGAGCAGGGTTAGGAGTACGTCGCTCCAGGTGTGGGTTTGATCGGCGATCGTAATACCCGCCGCACTGGCTGCGGGGAGCGAATCCACCGACCACGCCCAAGCGGTTTGGGCATACTCCGGCGGCTCGGCCATCACATCACGTTTGTACAGCGGTGTATTGCTCGTCAGCGCTGACGCGGGAATATCCGCCGCCACGTCGCCATGCCAGAGAATCCGCACCACCGGTTCCTCCACCACACGACCGGCGACCACCGCTTGCAACCCCCAATTCTCGAAAATATCGATCAGCTCTTGCTCGCGACCCTTGGCGCCGACAAACAGCATCCGCTCCTGGGACTCCGACAGCAGGTATTCGTAGGGAACCATCCCCGTTTCCCGCGACGGAATTTTATCGAGATCCAGTTCAATCCCAACACCACCATTGGCCGCCATTTCCGAGGTCGAGCAGGTCAGACCCGCCGCGCCCATGTCCTGTGCGGCTACCACTGCGCCGGTTTTGAAGGCTTCGAGGCAGGCTTCGACCAGGCATTTTTCCAGGAACGGGTCACCGACCTGGACGGCGGGCCGATCGTCCATCGAATCATCGCTCAGCTCGGCACTGGCAAAACTCGCGCCGCCCATGCCATCGCGTCCGGTGGTGGAGCCGACATAAATCACGGGGTTACCGATACCGGATGCGCCGGATTTGACGATCTCGTCGGTTTCCATCAGTCCGATCGCCATCGCATTGACCAACGGGTTGCCGCTATAGGCCGGATCGAAGTACACTTCACCGCCGACGGTGGGAACACCAAAACAGTTGTGTGTCAGCAGTCCTGTTGATGTCACAAATAGGTGTGTTTGATCGACTTCAATGTCGTAGACCGGAGTTGGTGCGACGGAGAGCGGTTCAATTTCACGAATTTTGACAAAGGCTAGATCACCGATAATTTCCGCACGAGGGAAGGAGTGCCGATCTCCATCATATTGGTCTAGCGCAGTTTGCAATTGAGCATCCCGTTCACGCCCAAACACATCCACCAGCTTGGTTAATCCCTCATAATTGCTCACTTCGATGCCCCAAACCGGCGCACAGTGACAATCGCGCCCACGAATCGAGACCGTGCGAGCGGGTTTTGTGTACACCGAAGCAATAATGCCGTTGTGTTGCAAAAGCGTCAGGGTTTGCTCAAAGAGTGTGCGGCTCACCGTCGCAAATCCCATTTTGGCGTGGCTACCTTTGCACCGGGTGGTGAGGCCACCATCACCCCGCAATAGACCCTTGATGACCTCCCACTGGAGCGATCGCGGCCACTGGAACACCTGAGCGGGCATTGCTTTCGTGGTTGCACCATGACCACACTGCCACACGTCGTGCAGTAAATGACCGAAGAGCCACGATGTGACATACACCGCATAGGTTGAGGAGCGCTCTTCCAGGCAAGGATTAAGACCCAGCGCTTTAAACGCGGCCATCACTTCATCGATGTATTCCCGCTCGTGCAGCGCGAAGGTGAGAACAATTTTGTCGGTATTTCCGTTACGAGAAACACATCCCTCCGCAAGGTAGTAGCCCAGAAAACGGGCTAACTGTTCATCAACGTCAATCACCGCGTGCATGTAATTGGCTTTGCCGCTACGCCGATAGAGCGACAGATCACGCCGCGATACTCCGATCAGCGATTCCAGCTTGAGGAAAGTCGCCAGGGGGAAATAACCACCACTGAAGTAACGATGACGGGTTTGTGGGGAGGGTTCGAGGCTGCTGAAGTGTTG
>RDYZ01000296.1 GCA_004293855.1 Oscillatoriales cyanobacterium
CCCGCCAGACGCCCTATTTAACCCGACGGTGAATCTGATGATCGCCGCGACGCTCTTCGTCATCACCTCCACGATCGGCTATTTCTATCTGGCTTGGCCCCACTGGATTTGTTTCATGATGAACGTCCTCGCGCTCCACATGGCGGGAACCGTGATTCATGATGCGTCGCACAATGTGGCGCACAAGCACCCGATCGCGAATGCTGTCCTCGGTCATAGCAGTGCGTTGATGCTCGGGTTTGCCTTTCCCGTGTTTACGCGCGTTCACCTTCAGCACCACGGCAACGTCAACGATCCTGAAAATGATCCGGATCATTTCGTTTCAACCGGTGGGCCGCTCTGGATGATTGCGGCTCGATTTTTCTACCACGAAATCTTCTTTTTCAAACGTAAGCTTTGGCGCAAGGGCGAGCTACTAGAGTGGTTTCTCAGTCGCCTATTTTTGATTTCTGTGGTCGTTGTTTCGATCCATTTTGGCTTTTTTGCCTACGTCTTGAACTACTGGTTCTCAGCAGCTTTAGTTGTCGGGATTGCCCTGGGTTTGTTTTTTGATTATCTGCCCCATCGCCCGTTCACAGAGCGCAATCGCTGGAAAAATGCGCGGGTTTATCCCAGTCGTATCCTTAATATCGCAATCCTGGGTCAAAACTATCATTTGATCCACCATCTCTGGCCTTCGATTCCCTGGTATAGCTACGAAAGCGCCTATTATGCCTCGAAGGACTTGTTAGATGAAAAAGGCTGCGAACAACAGCTTGATTTGTTCTCGGGTCCGAAAAGTTTTGCGAGTTTTGTTTACGACATTTTCCTCGGGATTCGTTTTCACGGTCACCCGGCGAAGAAAGAGACTAAATAAGTCGGGCAAAATAAGCAAAATAATCAGCCATTCTGTTCAGACCTTTGAGGTTTTAAAACCTCAAAGGTCTTGTTTTTCAAACGCGATCGCAGCCCAAATGACGATCGAGTTTTAAGGAGTTTGCGGAGCTTGCGGCAGTGCATTCCACTCCGCTTCGGCGGTATTGAGCGCTTCCTCGATCGTCAGTTGATCGAGCATGACGGCTTGCAGTTGGGTGTATAAAATCCGCTGAAGCTGTTTGATTTCGGGGAGTGGCGGCACGAGGACTTCGGCGCGATCGAGCTGGGTGGCGCTGATGGCGCGGGCACGATCGAGGGCTGGGGCATCGTCGGCGGCATGGAAGTAGGGATCGGCGAGGGTGGCTGTGGTGGACGGGAGGGTGTTGGCCTGTTTGGAGAAGGCGAGCTGGTTGGCCGGGTTGGTGACGAAGAGGGCGAATTTGACGGCGGCTTCGGGGTTGTCCGTGCTGTTGGGGATGACGATATTCATCACAGCAACGGCGATTTTATTGGTGTCGCCGGTGATTTGGGGGGCGGGTTCGGAGATTTTGGCGATCGTTGGGGCGTTTTGCTCGATCGCCTGGAAAAATTGCGGCCCGGATGCCAGGATCGCCAGTTCGCCCGCTTGATATAGCTCGATCGCCCGTTGGTGACCCTGGGTCAGGACTTCACGCGGCAGCAAATCCGCTTTAAAGAGATCAACCCAATATTTAAACGCCGCACGACCGGCGGGCGTATTAAACGCGGCTTTGCCGTTCTCATCGACCAACTCCATGCCCATTTGCACCATTGATTCGAGCAGCTCGCCCGCATCGTCCGGCACGGCACTCATAAAGAAGGCGTATTTTCCGGTTTTCTCTTTCACCTGGCGAGCCGCATCCGCGAGTTCGGCGTAGGTGCTCGGGATTGTTGCGACCCCAGCCGCTTTGAGTAGCTCGGTATTGGCGATCGTAATCCGCGTCGTCAGATACCAAGGAATCCCGAAACTTTTGCCGTCAAATTGGGTCGCCGCCCAGATTTTTGGCAGATAAACGGCACGTTGTTCGGCGGAAATATAGTCATCGAGCGGCAACCAGGCATCACGACTCGCCAGCAACGACGCAAACGTCGGGTTGAGGTTGACCACATCAGGGGCGGTGTTGGCGGAAACCGCTGCGAGGATTTTCGTTTCCATCGCCGACCACGGCACATCGACCCAATTAATCGGTGTGTCGGGATTTTCCGCGTCAAAACTGGCGATCGCCTCGTTAAAGTAGTTAGTGAACTGCGGCTGAAGCTGCATCGTCCAAAACTCGAGGCTGCCGTCATCGGCGGGCGGAGCCGCGCAGCCTGTGGCAAGGCCGATCACTAGCGCGGCGATCGCCCGCTGACCCCAGCGCTGGAAACGTTGCCGACGGGATGGGCGATCGCGTTGTCCGATGCTGTTGCTGCCCAATAGGTTCATGGATTAACCCCAAAGATTGTGACCCAAATTGCTGTTGCAGCATATCGCAGGAATTGCCCCACGATCTCGTTACGATCGGGTTTCGCGGCAAGTCTATGCAACTACTTCACGGCTTGCAATTGTTCGACCAGCGGATTAACGATTTTTGTAGAACCCTGTTGAAATTTAATCGCGAGCGACTGCTTTTTCTCCGTTCCAAACACCATCACAATTTCGCCAACGCCGAATTTAGCGTGAATCACATGCTGGCCGAGTTTCCACGGTTTGAGTTGTCCCGATGTGGTTGCTTGGGATTGGGAGGTTGCTGAGGTGGTTGAGGTGGTTGAGGTGCGATCGGGCTTGGGGGATTTTGGCGTGGTGCGGGCGTGGATGCGGGCGATCGCGCGGTGGCGTTGGCGCGAGGGTAAACCATCGCCATCAATTAAATCTTCCGGTAATTCCGAGAGAAATTGCGACGGTGCAGCGGGCATATAATTCCCCCATAAACGCCGCATTGAGGCATGGGTTAAACAGAGAAATTCTTTGGCGCGAGTAATACCGACGTAGCACAAACGTCGCTCTTCTTCGAGGGCACGGGGATCATCTTGACTGCGGAAATTGGGAAATAATCCCTCTTCCATACCCACCATAAAGACCACCGGAAATTCTAGACCCTTCGCCGCGTGCAGCGTCATTAAGGTCACAGCTTTTCCACCTTCTTCGAGTCCGTCTAAATCAGAGGCAAGGGAGGCATTGGCTAAAAAGCCGCTGAGGGATTCATCCGCTTCATCGTCGGCATACTGCACCATCGCGTTATAAATTTCATTGACGTTTTGCACGCGATCGAGCGCTTCATCGGTTCCCACGTCCTGCAACGCTCGCACATAACCCGTATCGTCAATTAAACCTTGCAAAATTTCACCCGCAGGCACGTCTTCGAGGGCTTTTCTTTGCCAGATTTTAATCGTATTGGTAAAGTCTAAAATCGTTTTAGCTTTGCGTCCGGCGATCGTTTTTACGGAGGTTTCATCGCTGATAATGTCCCACAGCGGACAGCCGAGTAATGTCCCACAGCGGACAGCCGAGCTGCTGGGCGATCGTGTCGAGTTTGTCGATCGTTGTTTTGCCGATGCCGCGCTTAGGAGTGTTAATAATCCGCTTTAAACTCACGGTATCCGCCGGATTTTCCAACAGCCGCAGATAGGCCAGCATGTCTTTAACTTCTTTGCGATCGTAAAACCGTAATCCGCCAACGACTTTGTAAGGAATATTGAATTTAATAAACGCATCTTCTAGGGGGCGTGACTGGGCATTGGTAC
>RDYZ01000005.1 GCA_004293855.1 Oscillatoriales cyanobacterium
CGAGCACGACGACGCCAACCGGGCGCTGATGGGATCGAACATGCAACGCCAAGCCGTGCCGCTGTTGCGTCCTGAGCGTCCGCTGGTGGGAACGGGTCTTGAAGCCCAAGCCGCCCGTGACTCCGGGATGGTGATCGTCAGCCGCACCAACGGCACAGTTAGCTACGTGGATGCCGAACGAATTCGCGTCAAACCCGAGCCGACAGAGGCCGATCCGAATCCGATCGAGATTGAGTATGAACTTCAGAAATACCATCGATCGAACCAAGACACCTGCTTAAACGACACCTGCTTAAACCAACGCCCGATCGTCTTTGAAGGTGATGAAGTCGTCGCCGGTCAAGTCATGGCCGACGGCAGCGCTACCGAAGGCGGCGAACTCGCCCTCGGTCAAAATATTCTCGTCGCCTACATGCCCTGGGAAGGCTACAACTACGAGGATGCGATCCTGATTAGTGAGCGTCTCGTCTGCGAAGACGTGTACACCAGTATTCACGTCGAAAAATACGAAATCGAAGCGCGGCAAACCAAGCTTGGCCCCGAGGAAATCACCCGCGAAATTCCCAACGTTGGGGAAGAATCCCTCCGCCACCTCGATGAAACCGGCATCATCCACATCGGGGCTTGGGTTGAATCGGGTGACATTCTCGTCGGTAAGGTCACACCCAAGGGTGAGTCGGATCAGCCGCCGGAAGAAAAACTGCTGCGGGCGATCTTCGGTGAAAAAGCCCGTGATGTGCGCGACAACTCCCTGCGCGTTCCCAACGGTGAAAAAGGCCGCGTCGTTGATGTGCGCGTCTTCACCCGTGAGCAGGGCGACGAACTGCCGCCCGGTGCAAACATGGTGGTGCGCGTTTACGTGGCGCAAAAACGCAAAATCCAGGTCGGCGACAAAATGGCCGGTCGCCACGGCAACAAGGGCATCATTTCGCGCATCCTGCCGAAAGAAGATATGCCGTATCTGCCGGATGGAACACCGCTGGATATCGTGCTGAACCCCCTGGGTGTGCCGTCGCGGATGAACGTCGGTCAAATCTACGAGTGCTTGCTAGCCTGGGCCGCAGATAATCTCAACGTCCGCTTCAAAATCGTGCCGTTTGATGAAATGCACGGTCTCGAAAAATCCCGCGAGACGATTAACGGCAAAATCGAGCAAGCGAAAAATAAAACCGGTAACGACTGGCTCTACGATCCCGAGGATTGCGGCAAGATTCAGGTCTATGACGGTCGGACGGGTGAGCCGTTCGATCGCGCCGTGACCGTGGGTAAGGCGTATATGTTGAAACTGGTTCACCTGGTTGATGACAAGATCCACGCTCGATCGACCGGCCCCTACTCCCTCGTAACCCAGCAACCTCTCGGCGGTAAAGCCCAACAGGGTGGACAGCGCTTCGGAGAGATGGAAGTCTGGGCGCTCGAAGCCTTTGGTGCGGCCTACACGCTGCAAGAGTTACTGACGGTCAAGTCAGACGACATGCAGGGACGTAACGAAGCGCTGAATGCGATCGTCAAAGGTAAAGCGATCCCGCGTCCGGGTACGCCGGAATCCTTCAAGGTTCTGATGCGCGAGCTGCAATCCCTCTGTCTGGATATCGCGGTTCACAAGGTTGATACCGACGAAGACGGCGGCAGCCGCGATGTCGAAGTCGATCTGATGGCCGATGTCTCAAATCGCCGATCGCCGTCTCGCCCCACCTACGAATCGATGGCCGCCACTGTCAGCACCGAAGACGACGAATAGCCGCACATCCCGTCGTTTCAGCCCTGAGGGTGGATCAACTCCACCCTGGGTTCCCCCCTATTCCCCGGTTTGTAGAGATTAAGGAGAAGTCATGCCCAAAGTCGAACAGCGCTTCGATTACGTCAAAATTGCGATCGCCTCGCCCGAACGCATTCGTATCTGGGGTGAGCGCACCCTACCCAACGGCCAAATTGTCGGAGAAGTCACCAAGCCTGAAACCATTAACTACCGGACACTAAAGCCGGAAATGGACGGCCTATTCTGTGAGAAAATCTTCGGCCCGGCCAAAGACTGGGAATGCCACTGCGGCAAATACAAGCGTGTCCGTCACCGGGGTATTGTCTGCGAACGGTGCGGCGTGGAAGTGACCGAATCGCGAGTCCGCCGCCACCGCATGGGCTACATCAAGCTCGCGGCTCCGGTAACCCACGTTTGGTATCTCAAGGGTATTCCAAGCTACATGGCGATTTTGCTTGACATGCCCTTGCGGGATGTGGAGCAAATTGTTTACTTCAATGCCTACGTTGTCCTAGATGCAGGCAATGCCGACAACCTCTCCTACAAACAGCTCCTCCTTGAAGATCAGTGGATGGAGATCGAGGATCAGCTTTACGACGAAGATTCCCAGCTAGAAGGCGTCGAAGTTGGGATTGGGGCGGAAGCAATCCAGCGGTTGTTGCAAGATCTTCAGCTCGAAGATGTGGCCGAAAAACTGCGGGAGGACATCGCCAACTCCAAAGGCCAAAAACGCGCCAAGTTGATCAAGCGTCTGCGGGTTGTGGACAACTTCGTCGCCACCGGATCACGTCCGGAATGGATGATCTTGGATGCGATCCCCGTGATTCCGCCCGACTTGCGCCCGATGGTACAGCTCGACGGTGGTCGTTTTGCCACGAGTGATCTCAATGATCTCTACCGTCGTGTGATCAACCGCAACAACCGTCTAGCCCGTCTGCAAGAGATCCTCGCACCGGAAATTATCATCCGTAACGAAAAACGGATGCTACAAGAGGCCGTCGATGCGCTGATCGATAACGGTCGCCGGGGTCGGACAGTGGTGGGGGCGAATAACCGCCCGCTGAAGTCTCTGAGCGACATTATTGAAGGGAAACAGGGTCGTTTCCGTCAAAACTTGCTCGGTAAACGGGTGGACTACTCCGGTCGTAGCGTTATTGTTGTCGGCCCGAATTTACAGATTCACCAGTGCGGTTTGCCGCGTGAGATGGCGATCGAACTGTTCCAGCCGTTTGTCATCCATCGCCTGATTCATCAGGGTTTGGTGAACAATATCAAAGCTGCGAAGAAGCTGATTTCGCGGAATGATCCAAACATCTGGGAAGTGCTCGAAGAGGTGATTGAAGGTCACCCGGTGATGCTCAACCGTGCACCGACGCTGCACCGTCTCGGGATTCAAGCCTTTGAGCCGATTTTGGTCGATGGCCGCGCGATCCAACTACACCCGTTGGTCTGTCCGGCGTTTAACGCGGACTTTGACGGTGACCAAATGGCGGTTCACGTGCCGTTGTCCCTCGAAGCCCAGGCCGAAGCGCGTCTGCTGATGCTGGCCTCGAATAACATCCTGTCTCCGGCCACGGGTCGCCCGATCGTCACGCCTAGCCAAGATATGGTCTTGGGCTGCTATTACCTCACGGCGGAAAATCCGAAGGTTCAGGAGGACGATCGCCACCTGGAGCAAACCTTTGGCAGTTTGGTGGATGCCATTACAGCCTTTGAGCAAGGGGTGGTTCATCTGCATTCCTATCTCTGGGTGCGTCTTGCGCCAGACGATACGATCGACTGTGGTTTCGATGATGACCTGATCAAAGAGGAAACCATGGAGGATGGCAGCCGCTGGGAGCATCGCACCTTTAGCCGTCGCCGCTTTGATGCGGATGGCAATGTGCTGTCGCAGTATGTGCGAACCACTGCGGGTCGCGTCATCTACAACCAAGCCATTCGCGAAGTCCTCGAAGCTTAGATTCACGTGTATTGATCGGGTGTGATTGCTCACACCCGGATTGATCGCGATCGACCCTTGTCGATCGCTCCCCCCGAGCCCTCTTCATCCCTGCTAACGAGCAATCATGATCTTTCACAATCGCGTCGTCGATAAAAAGCAACTGCGTTCTCTCGTGGCTTGGTCCTATGTCAACCATGGCACGTCCAAAACTGCAAAGGTCGCCGATCGGCTCAAAGAACTCGGCTTCCGCTACGCCACCCGTGCCGGGGTGTCGATCAGTGTGGAAGACTTGAAAATTCCACCGGTTAAGAAAAAGTTGCTTGCCGCCGCTCAAGAAGAAATCGATGTGACGGAAGCCCGTTACACCCGTGGTGAGATTACCGAAGTGGAGCGTTTCCAAAAGGTTATCGATACCTGGAGTACGACCTCCGAAGAACTTAAAGACGAAGTGGTCGCCAACTTCCGCAAGGATGACCCGCTGAACTCGGTGTACATGATGGCGTTCTCTGGAGCGCGGGGTAATATCTCCCAGGTCCGTCAGCTCGTCGGGATGCGGGGTCTGATGGCAAACCCGCAGGGGGAAATCATTGACTTACCGATTAAAACCAACTTCCGTGAGGGTCTAACGGTTACCGAGTACATCATCTCCTCCTACGGTGCACGGAAAGGTCTGGTTGATACGGCACTACGGACGGCAGACTCGGGCTATTTGACCCGTCGTCTGGTGGACGTGTCCCAGGATACGATCGTGCGTGAGCTGGACTGTGGCACAGAGCGCAGTATCCCGATGCGAGCGATGAAGAGTGGTGAGCGGGTGGCGATCACGCTCGGCGATCGGCTATTTGGCCGGGTGATTGCCGCCGATGCGATCGCGCCGGATGGCACGGTGATCGCCAAGCGCAACCAAGCCGTGGATATCGACATTGCGGCAGCGATCGACAAGTCGGGCATCGAAGAAATTATGGTGCGATCGCCCCTCACCTGTGAAGCAGCTCGCAGTGTGTGTCAGCACTGCTACGGTTGGAGCTTGGCCCACGGCCAGTTGGTGGATCTCGGTGAAGCCGTCGGGATTATTGCCGCGCAAAGTATTGGTGAACCGGGTACGCAGCTCACCATGCGGACATTCCACACCGGGGGTGTATTTACGGGTGAGGTGGCTCGTCCGGAGCGATCGAAGTTCGATGCGACGGTGAATTACTCCAAGGATCTACGGGTGCGCCCCTACCGCACGCGCCACGGTGAAGAAGCCTTCATCGTAGAGCAAGCTGGTTCGGTGGAGATTACCCCCACCGGCAAAGGCAAAGCCTACAGCCTACCCTTGCCGAACGGAACAACCCTCATGGTGGCTGACGGAACTGCCATCAGCCAAAACCAGTTCTTTGCCGAGGTTCCGGTTGGTTCCGCCACCACGAAAAAGAACACGGAAAAAGCGGCCAAGGACGTTACCAGCGATCTGTCCGGTGAAATCAAATTTGATGGTCTCGTCGCAGAAGAAAAACAAGACCGTCAGGGTAACACCACGATGACCGCTGGACGCGGTGGCCTGCTGTGGGTGCTGTCCGGTGAGGTGTATAACCTGCCACCGGGTAGTGAACCGACGGTGAAGAATGGCGACACGGTCAAGGAAGGCGATACGCTGGCCGTGACCGAAACTCCCTCCGAAAGTGGTGGTGTGGTGCGTCTACCCGAAGGCTATAGCGGTGGTGAAGTTTCGGATAGTTCGCTGGCGATCGATTCGATCCCCAAAGAAGTTGAGATTATTACAGCCTCCGTGCGTCTTGATTCGGCACAGGTGAAAGAGGTGAGCAGTCACGGTCGCGATCACTTCGTGATTCAAACCTCCGATGGACCGGAGTTCACCCTGATGGCAACACCGGGAACCAAAGTCCGTGATGGTCAAGTGGTGGCAGAATTGGTGGATGCCACCTACCGCACCCCGACCGGTGGTCTGCTGCGCTATGGCGATATTGAAGTGAAGCGAACCAAGGGCAATGCCAAGGTTGGTTTCGAGATCGTCAAAGGCGGCACCATGCTCTGGATTCCCGAGGAAACCCACGAGATTAATAAAGATATCTCGCTGCTGGAAGTGGAAAACGGTGAATACGTCGAAGCAGGCACCGAAGTCGTCAAGGATATCTTCTGCCAGAACAGCGGCATTGTTGAAGTTATCCAGAAAAATGACATTCTGCGCGAGATCTCGATCAAACCGGGTATTTTCCACTTGCTCGATGAGCCGGTGATGATCGAGGGTGATCCCGATCGCCTCATTCAACCGGGTGAGGAACTCGCACCGGGAATTGTGGCCGAGGACACCTGTGTTTGCGAACCGATCGAGACCCCAGAAGGACTCGGAATTCTGCTGCGTCCGATTTACGAATTTGTGGTTCCGGACGAGCCACCGGTTCCCGTGCAGCGTCCTGCCGACGACCAAGACAATGCCTTTGGAATTGGCCTCAAACCGATTCAGCGCCTGCTGCCCTACAAGGATGGTGAGCGGGTGAAATCCGTCGATGGTCTTGAACTGGTGCGGACTCAGCTTGTGCTGGACATCGATCGCGAGGATACCCGTCAGCTCGAAGCGGACATTGAGCTGGTTCCGGATGACAATGATCCAACGATCAAACGTCTGCAACTGGTGGTCATCGAATCCCTCACCATTCGTCGGGACTCGGTCGCTGCCGATCCGCTGGGAGGACATCACACCACCACCCGCTTGCTGGTGTCCGATGGCGACCAGATCGAACCCGGTGCGATCGTCGCTCGTACCGAAATTCGGTGTAAAAACAACGGTCTCATTCGTGGGATTCGGAAAGAGGATGAGGCTACCCGCCGTGTCCTGGTGGTCACAGATAACGATCGTCAAACCATTGAAACGGAGAGCAAACCGACCTGTAAGGTGGGCGATCTCCTCGTCAGTGGTACAGAGCTGGCGAAGGGACATTGCCTAGAGGAGTCAGCGCAGATTCTATCGATTACGGGTAACACGATCGAAGTACGAGCCGCCCGTCCATACCGTGTGTCCTCCGGGGCAATTTTGCACGTGGAAGATGGCGGACTGGTTCAACGGGGCGATAACCTGGTGCTTCTGGTCTTTGAACGGGCGAAAACGGGCGATATCATTCAGGGTCTACCTCGGATTGAAGAGCTGCTCGAAGCGCGTAAACCGAAAGAAGCCTGCGTGCTGACCCGTCGTCCGGGAACGGCTCAAATCATCCACGATGACAATGGCGACGTCAGTGAAGTTCATATCATTGAAGCCGATGGCACCTTGAGTGAGTATCCGATCGGTATCAGTAAAAACCTGACGATCGTCGATGGTCAGCACCTCAATGTGGGTGAACCGATGACCGACGGGCCCTCGAATCCCCACGAAATCCTGGAAGTTTGGTTTGAATACCTACTGCCGAATGGTTGTTACGAAGCGGCTCTCACGGCGTTCCGTAATGTTCAAACCTTCCTGGTGAACGAAGTCCAAAACGTGTACCAGTCTCAAGGCATCGATATTTCGGACAAACACATCGAAGTGATTGTCCGTCAGATGACCTCGAAGGTGAAGATCGAAGATGGCGGGGATACCACCATGCTACCGGGTGAGCTGATCGAGTTGCGCCAGGTGGAACAGGTGAATGATGCCATGTCCATCACCGGCGCGGCTCCAGCGCAGTACACACCGATGCTGCTCGGGATTACCAAAGCCAGCCTGAACACCGATAGCTTTATCAGTGCGGCCAGTTTCCAAGAAACGACGCGGGTCCTGACGGAAGCGGCGATCGAGGGTAAATCCGACTGGTTGCGTGGCTTGAAGGAAAACGTCATCATTGGTCGCCTGATCCCGGCAGGGACTGGGTTTAATGCCTACGAAGACCTCAATTATGCTCCTAGCGATGTGGAGCCGACCACCCTGGATGATGACACCCTCAAGGATGTGATCCTCGACGATCGCACGGCCCGAAGCTACAACCTCAGCGGCAGCATCAGTGATAGTTCTGAGCTATTACTCGATGACTCGAATGCGGATGGTCTTGGTTCTGCGGCCATTCTGGATGACGACGATATTTAGACGATAGTTGTCGCGTTCGATCGCGTCATTCCCCTAGGTCTCCTGACGACGAGACTAGAAAAACCGACCGTAACCCTCGGCTTCATGCTTCGGTTGCGGTCGGTTTTGCTTTAGGTCTTGGAAAGGATTGGCCCAGTAGACCTCTTGCATGAAGCAATTTTTGCTTTTCCTGCATCCCCCCCAGCCCCACTTCGACTCCGCTCAGTGCATCGCTTCTCCTTTGTAAGGGAGAAGGGGCTGGGGGATGAGGGTTTACGACGATGTGACAGTTCAAGCGGATTATGTATACACCGTAGCCCAAGCAGGGAGAGGGATTCAGGGAGAGGGTGGATGTCCGTGCAAGAGGTCTACATTATCCTGGTTTAAAAAGTAATGGGCTAGGGATAATCCTGATCAAGGGATAGAGCTTAACTGAAGTTACTCACACATTAAATCGCGAATTCCCTGGCAGGTTTCACGATTACTAAATGCTCCTGCATTACCATTCCAGTCAAAATCATTAATCCGCAGTTGGAGAGAGCCAGATTCTCGCTGGGGATTGATTGATAGGATGATGCCGTAGGTGCGACGGCTGTACTCCAGGATGTAGTCCGTGCTGATGGTGTCGTTGTTATCAATATTAATGGCCGTTTGAAAACCAAAGCGTAATGGGCCTAGGATTTGTTGCAAAAAGCCAACACTAAAAATTCGCTGGTCGGCCACCCGATCGAAGGGAAAAGGTGACTGACCCGCTAGGATCGAATCGGAGTAACGGACAAATACGGAGGTGTAATCCAGAAAGGGTTTTGAGAAATGGCCAAATTGCGCTTGAACTCCGATCGTGCCCTGTAGTGAGGTTTCTGAGGCGCCATTGCTATAAAAACCCGCGATGCCACGAATACCGGTGAACACTCGTACATACGGAACAACGGGAACGGGGGAGTAGCGTAAACCTTCCTCGGCGGTGGCGGGTAATGCGTCACCGACCCACAAATTCCAGCCCCGATCGAGTGAAAAGCTGCCCTGATAGCGCAGGAGCGTCACACGGTTGGTGTCACGGATTGGCTTGAGCAGTTCGGCTTCATCGGTGTCGGCATTAATGCGGTTGGCTCCGATTTGGTAGTTCAGGACGACACCGGTGTTCCCGATCGGGATCGGTGGTGAATTTAACACCAAACCCAAACTGCTATGCACCGTCCGAAAGCCCAAGGAGCCGTTAAATTGCCGGTTACGGAAGGTGTATTCTCCCGTGAGGCGGTGGTCTCCTAGGACCAGATGGGTGAGGCGAACGCTAGCACGAAGGCTATCGGCTAGGGAAAGATTGGCGAAGTCGAGATCGGTGAGGCTGCTTTCGGCGGCGAGGCTGGTGCGATCGTTAATCCGTGCGGTGAGCTGGGTGGTAAAGCCAAAATTGGCGAGGCCGTTACGATTGGAACTTAAGGCTCGTTGTACATAAAACTGGGGTGCAATTTCAAATTTCACGCCGTAGCGATTAAAAATTTCAAATTTACGCTGGATGTAGAATCCATCCCGATCGCGCTGGTCAAAACCAAATTGCAGAATGGGAGGTTCACGATCGCTGCGATCCAGGATGTAGCGTCGTTTCAGAATGGGCAGCGCTAAACTGTCATCAAAGACCAAACGCGGGCGCGTCATCAAAATTTCGTCGCGTAGCGGATCGAGGGGGGTGAAAGCGATCCGATCGGCTCGGAGTTCAGACTCCGGCGGCGAAAAGGCATCGGTGGTGATTCGGACATCGTTACCCGTCCAGCCGTTGGGGGTGAAGTCGATCGACTGGGCATCAAAGCGAAAGCGGGTCAGTGTTCCCAAACCACCCAATTGTTGGGCAGCTTGAAATTCTCGTCCTGTTCCCAGACGAAAGTTAAACCCACCGGGAGAGTACACATCACGGGGCTGATCTTCGATGAAGCGATCGCTTTGGGGAGCATCGGCAACGTAGCGGGTGCCGATCGGTACGGGTAGCAACGTGGTGGGCGGTACGGCGATCGTCCGGCGGGAATCGGTGGTCTCAGCGTTAGGCGTGGTGCTAAGCTCTCCGTTGGCATTTTCGATCGTACCCAGATCCTGCGCGAAGTTGTAGCGGATTTTGTCACCACGGAGGACACTACCATCGGTACGAGTCAGGGTGATATTTCCCTCCGCTCGGGCCATGCGGGTGAGCAAATTGACCTGAATGCGATCAGCTTCGAGCAGTCCACTGGCGTAGCGCATGGTGGCGTTACCGATCGCGCTAAAAATCTGCCGATCGCGATCAAAGGTTTGACGATCTGAGGTGACCTCGATCGGAGAGGAAAGGCGGAGGGGTTCCTGGAGATTCTGACCGTTAATCTCCTCGGGGGGGGTGGAATTCGGCGGCGTGTTGGGTTGCTCGTTCGGTGTCGTTCCCGGTGTGCTGATCGCCTCGATTGGCTCGATCAGAACTCCATCAGGATCAATACTAAACGAGTCGCGATCAAGGGGGCTGCGATCCGGTGGTCGATTGGGAGTGGTCGGGCTTGTGTTGCTTGGATTAGCCTGTGTTGAAGTGATCGGAACCGGTTGACGCGCCCCACTCACCTCTGAGGGATCGCCAGATTCGGCTGCGATCGGCTCCGTTCGATCCAAGGTAGCGGACGGCTCAGTGCTTGCATCGGCTTCCGTCGTTCCTGTTTCGTCGGCCTCTTCCTCGGCGATCGTAGCTTGGGCGATCTCCCCATTCTCCTCGCTTCCCAAGGTTGTGGCACGGCTCAAACGCGCCCGATCGACCACCAGACTGGAAAGATCCACCGTAACTGGATTGGCAACGTACGACGGTTCCGTTGCTGCCATCTCCTGATCGATCGCTATATCTGTGATGACCGCCCCAGCAGCGATCTCATTACCTGCCAATGCCTGCGATTCTGCCCCCGGCCACGCATCCTGACTGGGCTCAAAATCGCTCCACCCTGATTCGTGATACGGCTCCCCGTCGATCGCTGGCGTCTCCGTGACGATCGCGATCGCAGGGTGTTGCAACGATCGATCCGACCGATCTTCAGTTTGTTCAAGGCGAATCAAAGCAGGCGGCTCTGGGGGGGGAGAAACCGGAATGGTCATAGGGTTGGCGGTGCGGCAACAACGAGCGGAGACGCGGATGACAGTAGACCCGATCACGATCGGTTCCAGACACAGACAAACAGTAGCGGTTTGGGGGTCGCTTTGCTACGTTTCACCAACATGCATTTGGCAAAACCCTCAAAATAGGGAGGATACCCTGGTCTACCGCTGGAGCAGAACGATCGTCTCGCCCCAATAAAAACGGGGATTGGTAAAACCATTCCCCGAAGGATCGAGTTGAATTGGATTCCCCGTTGGCTCGATCAAAACCAACCGGAAACATGGCTTATTCGGCGTCTTGACGACCTGGATTACGCGACGGATCGCTCGACAGGAAGCCAAAAACGAAAATCGCGACGAAGATCGAAACGACGATGTAGACCGATACTTTGAGGGCAATCATGGGGGCGCTCCCGATAATGGATGTATGGCTAAACAAAAAACTGATCGGTTAAATCAGATTTTTTGAAGTTAGTTAGATATAAAAAGTCTCTTCGAGTTCCGCATTATAGCTTAAAATCCGCCGTCATTGGCGCAGATCGTCAGTATCGAGATCCGCCTAAGTCGCCGTTTGGGGCTCGGTCTTTGCGGTGGCATAGGTGGTGCGGTAGCGGGCCAAGGCGATCGCCGGGAAGTAGAGCGGATAGTAGCGATAGTTCAGATAAAAATGGCCGGGAAAACCGGTTCCCGTAAAGTCGTCTTCGTACCACGATCCATCCTCGCGCTGGGTCTCGATCAGGTATTGCACTCCCCGATCTAAGGCCGCTCGTTCTCGTCCGGCTAAGGTTGGTGCGGCGGCAAGCAGACCGATCATCGCCCACGCCGTTTGTGAAGCGGTGCTAACCCCCTGACCCTTCACACTGGCATCGACATAACTGGCACAGGATTCACCCCAGCCACCATCTTCGTTTTGGATCTGGATCAACCACAGGGCTCCGCGCCCGATCGCCTCCTGGATCTCTGACGATCGATCAAAATAGGCGAGGGCGGACAGCACGCCGCTCGTTCCGTAGATGTAGTTCACCCCCCAACGTCCAAACCAACTGCCATCACTTTCCTGTTCCGCCAGTAGGTAATCGATCGCGGCATCGATCCGATCCTGATGCCGCTCTAGGGCCGCACGGTAGGCGTCTGGTGTATCGGTGAGCTCGGTGAGTTCGCCAACCAGTTCGAGGACACGGGCCGTCACATCAGCAGTCGGCGGATCGATCGAGGCTTTGAGATCGCTGTAGGGCAACTCATTGAGCCATTCCTGATCATTGTCGATGTCAAACGCGGCCCAGCCACCACCGCGACACTGCATCGACATCATCCAGTCAAGCCCGCGTCGGATCACGGCCTGCTTGTGTGCTGCATCCGGTAGCGCCACCGGATCGATCGCCATCGCCACCACCGCCGAGTCATCCAGATCGGGATAAAACCGATTGTCAAACTCAAACGCCCACCCCCCAGGCAGTGCGTCCGGGTTTTTCACCGCCCAATCGCCATAGTCCAAAATTTGCTGATCCACCAACCACTGACCGGCGTTGCATAGCTCCGGCGCGTCACGATCCAGGCCCAACTCCACCAACGCCCGCACCATCCAAGCCGTATCCCAAACCGGCGAGATACAGGGTTGCATCCAATAGGTTTCGTCCGTTTGCACCGAAAAGCGATCGAGTGCCGCAAAGCCACGCACCACCTCAGGATCATCGATCGCATACCCCAGCACCCGCAACGCCAGCATCGAATTGAGCATCGCCGGGATAATGCCGCCCCAATCTCCCGTGGCTTCTTGTCGCTCTAGAATCCACTGTTCAGCCTTGCGTAACCCCTCCTCACGAAAGGGAACCAGCCCCAAGCGCTCACCCAGTTTAAAGCCGTCATCCAGGGCCGTAAACGCAGCGTTGAGATTGGAAAAATCGAAGGGATTGGCATTGGGATCACGGGGCAGTTCAAAGCGAGCATTGGCGATCCCCTCCGCGTATAGCTCGTTCAGCGTAATGATCGGATCGACGACGTACACGGGTTTGCGATCGAAGACCACAATCAACGGCACGGTACTGCCCCGCGCCCAACTCGACAGATCGTAGATACTGAAGACATCATTACCGTCCGGCAGCAGCATCACCCAAGCGGGGATCGACGGCAAACCGCTCCAGTCGTAGCAGCCAATCAGCGCCAAATGAAACTTGGTAAAGATGCGTGATTGCGTAATCCCACCCCGATCGAGGATAAATTGGCGAGCTTGCTTCAAGGCGGGATCATCGATCGCCACTCCGAGCAGGCGCAGCGCCATATAGGCTTCGATCGACACACTCAGCTCGCCACCGTCCCCGTAATACAACTCCCAGCCCCCATGATCCCGCTGCTCCTGACGTAGATACCGCTCCGCTTTCGCTAGGGGCAAGCGATCGGCAATCCCCCAAATCGTGTAGAGCAAAATCGCCTCAGCGGTCATCGTCACATTCGATTCAAGATTCGCCCACCAGTACCCCTCCTCCTGTTGCAGGCTGAGGAGGTGTTGCTGGATACGATCCAGATGCCGATCGAGCTGGTCGAAGCGAGAAAAATTCATAGGGAATAGCTACGGAGAGAACAAGGCGAAAGCGAAGGGATAGAGATGCGGGATCGGTGCAATGCTCCCGAGTCCGAGCCTCTAAATCTAGCAAATACAGTCTAAAGGTTTACAGAACAGTTCCATGCGGCGCTGACCCCAGATTCCGATCGCACACCTCCTATTTCATCCAAACCACAGTGCAACAACTATCGTCAACACTTCCCTCAAGTTGGTTGATCGAGATGCGACTTTCATCTCTGATGGGGTTAAACCTCGTAAGACATCCATTAAAATCTAGACGAATAAAAAATAATTATCCGAAATTGATCAACAGCCAAGGCATAAACCTATAATTCAGAAATTTTAATCTTGACAAAAAGTCAGAAATCAATGCTTAATACAAGCATCACAAATCATGGATTTACAATACTCACATAAAAATACAAGATCTAAAAATAGGTACTAGAAGACAAATATCGCCACAAAAGCAAGAAATAATTGTGAATCCGTAAAAAAACAGACAAAAATAGTCGATCAGCAAAACTATATTTTATTTAAAACTAACGACAGAGACGAAAAATATCTTTAGATGTGTGGAGGTCGCGACCAATTCGCAGGATTAAAGCTAAGTGTATATACGGATGGATTCTAGTTATAAATACGGTTTTCATGTCCGATCGTGCTAGAATATCGCTAGGATGTGAATCTGCTTTTCCTGAAATTGTAACGTATCTTAAAGATTCTTAACTCTAGTGCCAGCCTCCATGATGCTCGATTGAGATGAACGTTCTGAACAATGAGGATCAATTCTTGCCGTAAAAGTGGCTGTATAGAATCTCGAAAAAACGGAAAAGGGGTCTCAAATGCTCAAGAAACTTCCCGCTGTGTTCATGAGCTTGCTAGAGATAACACTGGAAGCAATTGCAATTGTAGATGACTGGTGGCACTGTCTTGCTGCCAGTCGTGCGGTCAGTCAGTTGCTAAAACACTCACCTCAAGAACTGAAAAATCAAGCTTTATTTCAAGGTTGGCAAGGGGTCAATTATGAAAATGACTGGGATGAAGCTCGCAGACGAGGACGGGGACATGGTATGTGGATGGCGATCGACGTACAGCACATCCAGCGATCTATTTACTGGCACTTTGTTGCTGGAGTTTTACCCGATTGTCATCTGGTGATGTTGTGTGAGGGCATCCCATCTACAGATGTTCCTTACTGCCATCAGTACTCCGGTGGAACACCTCAAAATTGTCATTCGCATTTTAAATATTTGACCCGTCAGCCAGCGTTAACCCGTCAGTCAGCAATGATCCTCACGCCGTCGCGATCAGAGTCCATCCCCTCAGCGTCTGTACCACCGCCACCGCTTCGGAGTCCACTGTTATCACCGATCGATTCTCAATCGGACTGCATCTCTGACAGTATCTCTGACAGTATTGTCACAATGCAGGCCTTACCCTTTGCGATGCTGGTGTTGGACTCTCGCAAGCGTATTTATGCGGTGAATGACGCCTACAGTCGTCAGTTTGGGGCTAGCGTTAATCCGTTGGGGCGATCACTGCTGGAATTATGGGGTCAATCCGTGGCTTGGAAGCTTGATCCGGCGTTTGCAGAGGTTGAGAATGTGGGAGTGCCGATCGCAACTTTGGTCGATCTCCCAATCAACGCGACACAGACCCGGGCCATACAGGTCGGCATTGCGATCAGCCGCCCGCTAGTCAGCTCGGTGGAGAGAGGGTCAACCGTGCCGCGATCGCCAGTGGTTCCAGCGTCGGCTCCAGCACAGTACTATTACTTATCTCTGTTTATGGTGGTGGCAAATTGTATGGGATTCGGCAATGCGCTCGACACCGATGCTGGGATCGATCCGGCTCATGCTGCCGCATTCAGCACAGCGATCAGTGACTCACCAGATGGCATTGCTCGGTTTAATCATGCTGGACACCTACTCTACGCTAACCCCCGCTTGATGCAGTGGTGGAACTGTTCACTTAACTCCATCCTCCAAACCCCCTATACCGAGATTGCGTTATTTCAACGTTGGGGGAAACCGTGGCAGATTATGTTTGATCGTGCCTTCGTCACTGGGCAAAAACAAACCCTCGAAACCCGTGATCTTGCTCTTGATGAGGATCAAGTCCTACGGGCATATCTGATTCCGGAACTGGATGCCATTGGTACTGTGCGATCAGTGTTGGTTATTTTCCATGATTTAACGGCGGTCAAGCGTGCCCAACAGGCATTGGTCTCGCAAGCCTCACGGGAGTACACCCTACGATTGGTTGCTCAGCATATTCGTGAAAGTCTGGATTTGGATCGTATCTTAGCGAGTGCCGTGACAGGTATTCAGCGTAGTTTGCAGGCTGATCGTGTGTTGATTTATCGCTTTGCTAGCGGTCGATATGCACAAATCGCCTGGGAAGCGGCAACTTCTGGCTATCCTGTGCCATCGGATCTCCGTCAACGCCGGTATTGTATTCCAGAGCCTTGTCATCCCCTATTTTTACAGACAGAGCGTACCTGGATTATTCCAACACTGGAAGCAGCGGTAGTTCCTTCAGGTTGTACGGCGGTGGGGGCAACCTCTGAGGATCTGTGGCGTTGTCTACTAGCCAGTTTTGGTGACTCGCAGGCCATGGGGATTCAATCCCAAATGGTGACAGTTATTGCCCAAGAGTATCCCAAACAAAACCCTACTGTTTGGGGTCTACTCGTTGTGCATTCTTGTACGAGTCAACGGGAGTGGCGTGTTGATGAAGCGGATTTATTGCAAGAGGTGGCGGGACAATTGGCGATCGGTATCCAGCACGCCGAACTGATAGATCGCCTCAATCAACAATCCCAACATTTAACCGCAACGAATGCCGCGCTCCTGCGTGCTAATACCCGCTTGAAAGAACTCAGTGAGCTGGACGGTCTGACTAAGATTGCGAATCGGCGTCACTTTGACAATATGCTGATGTGTGAATGGCAACGTCTCAGTCGATCAAAAAGGCCACTCTCGCTGATTTTGTTTGATGTAGATCATTTCAAGCAGTATAACGATACCTATGGTCATCCAGCGGGCGATGAATGTTTAATTCAAATTGCCCGCATCGCCCGGAAACAGCTTGGACGCCCCACGGATCTACTCGCTCGGTATGGCGGTGAAGAGTTTGTTGTGTTGTTGCCAGAAACGGATGTGAGCGGAGCGATTACCGTTGCGGAAGCGATACGGCAAGCTGTCTGGGATCTGGCGATCGTGCATCACCATACCGGCCAGATCGCCATCTTTGTCTCCATTAGTTTGGGTGTCGCGAGCTGCATTCCCGGTCGGGAGTATACGCCCGAAGCGTTCCTCTGTTTTGCCGATCGAGCGCTGTACGCGGCTAAAGAGCGTGGCCGCAACCGTTGGGTTTGTGCAAATTCTAGCGGCCTAGCTTCCAAATAGCAGGAAAGTCTGGACACCCGTAGTGCAGGCTGCTAGTCTGCGAATCTTGGGCAGGCGAGACGCCTGCACTACGATCGCTCGCAATTCTGTCCTAACCCGATTGATTGCACGTTGCTATATATTTTTGGTCAATACCCGCCACTGGCATCCTCATAGGCGATACTGACGATAGAGTTCGCTACCAGCACGGTGGAGTAAACTATGGCGAAACACCAGTTCATGAATGTCGGTACAGTAGCCACCACCGATCACACAGGCAACGGGAATCCTGGCGCTTAAACAGGCGCTCAGGACTTGCATTTCCCGCCGATACAGCCCTTGGTCACTCAAGGCCAGCTTGCCGAGCCGATCGCCCACGTGGGGATCGACTCCCGCATCAAAAATCACGATATCCGGTCGAAATTGCGTCAATAGATCCGGCAGGTGTCGCCCCAATTCGCGTAAATAGTCATCGTCTTCCATCCCGATCGGCAGCGACACATCTAAATCGCTCGTCTGCTTCTGGCTTGGGAAATTGGCACCACAGTGCATCGAAAAGGTAAAGACATGGGGGTCGTCTTGAAAAATGAAAGCGGTGGCATCTCCCTGATGTACATCCAGATCCACGATCAGAACCCGATCGGCGAAACCGTGCTGTCGTAAATAGCGGGCAGTGATGGCAATGTCGTTAAAAATGCAAAAGCCTGAGCCGTAGCTGGGGTAGGCGTGGTGTGTGCCACCAGCGGTGTTGCAGGCAAGGCCATACTGTAGAGCCAGTTGGGCGGTTTTGATCGCGCCCCCAACGGCCATTCGGGTTCGGACCGTCACCTCGGGAGACCAGGGCAAACCGATCCGCCGCTGGGCTTTGGGGTCGAGGGTTCCGTTGCAGTAGTGGTGAACGTAGTCCCGATCGTGAACCAGCTCGATCCAGTCCGTAGGGGCAATTTGCGGCTCGAAGACGCGATCGGGACGGACGATCCGATCGCGGAGTAACTTATCGTAAAGCAGTGCAAATTTGGGCATCGGAAAGCGATGGTCTTCGGGAATCGCAGCGACGTATTGCGGGTGATAGACGATCGGCAAACCCATAGGCCAACACTTTCAGAGCGGATGTAGCATTACGGATAGATACCCTAACAAATCCACTGGAAGAATTCCCACAGGAGTACAGGATGGCAGCACTTTTATGGCAGTTTGGCAGTCAAGA